>JAVHXR010000028.1:0-4087 GCA_031119515.1 Propionicimonas sp. | reverse complement strand
CGGCAAGGGCGTGTGGAAGGTGGACGACCCGGCCGGCGCGGGAGAGCCGTTCCGGAACCTGGGGCCGGGCGTCCGGATCCTGGCCGAGGAGTACGTCGACTTCGCCCGCGAGCTGTCGGTGCTGGTCGCCCGCCGGCCCGGCGGCGAGGCGGTGGCATACCCGGTCAGCGAGACCGTCCAGACCGCGGGGATCTGCACCGACACGACGACCCCGGCGCCAGGGCTGCCCGCCGACGAGGTCGCCGCCTGGCAGGAGTTCGGGCTGCGGATCGCGGCCGAGCTGGACGTCGTCGGCATCCTGGCCGTGGAGTTGATGGAACACCGCGACGGCCGGGTGGTCGTCAACGAGCTCGCGATGCGGCCGCACAACACCGGGCACTGGAGCATCGACGGCGCCGACACCTCCCAGTTCGAGAACCACCTGCGGGCGGTCGCCGACCTGCCGCTGGGTTCGGCCGGGCCCCGGGCGGCCTGGACGGTGATGGCCAACGTCCTGGGCGGCCCGCGGGAGGACCTCGCCGCGGGCCTGGTGGACGTGCTCGCCGCCGATCCGGCGATCCGCGTCCAGCTCTACGGGAAGGACTGGGTACGTGGCCGCAAGCTGGGACACGTGACCGCGGTCGGTGACAGTCTCGAGGTGGCCAGGGCGCGGGCCCGGGCGGCGGCAGACCTCTTCATGGGGATGGGTGGACAGGGGAGCGGAGACCAGGATGACTGAGCAGCCCGTGGTGGGGATCGTGATGGGTTCGGACTCCGACTGGCCGGTGATGGAGGCAGCCGCGGCGGCCCTGTCCGAGTTCGGCGTGGCATACGAGGCAGATGTCGTCTCGGCCCACCGGATGCCGGAGGAGATGGTCTCCTACGGCCGGGATGCCGCCGGGCGCGGGCTGAAGGTGATCATCGCGGGTGCCGGCGGAGCCGCTCACCTGCCGGGGATGCTCGCCGCGCTCACCCCGCTGCCGGTGATCGGCGTCCCGGTGCCGCTGAGACACCTGGACGGGATGGACTCGCTGCTCTCGATCGTCCAGATGCCGGCCGGCGTGCCGGTGGCGACGGTGTCGATCGGGAACGCCCGCAACGCCGGCCTGCTCGCTGTCCGCATCCTGGCCGCCGGCGACGCGGCGCTGCTTGCCCGGATGGAGGCATTCCAGGCCGACCTGCGCGCCACCGCCGCCGCCAAGGGCGAGAAGGTGAGGGCGGCCAGCCGGGCCGACAGCGAGCACTTCTGGGACGGCGGGTAGCCGCCCGCGGCACCGCTGGTGCCGCCTCGCCCGGCGCGTCCAGCCGGGCAAGTTGGGCGCTGTGGTCATACTGGGAGCGTTCGACCACCTTCCCCGGGGAGACGCTTCCTATGGCGACAAGCACGCATGCCGCACCGGCGTTGCCCGGTCCGCTGCAACGCAGCCAGGGGATCGCGATCCGCCGCGGCATCGTGCTTGTGCTCATGACGCTTGTCGTCCCCGGCTCGGCGCAGGTCGCCGCCGGCGACAAGCGGATCGGACGGATCGCGCTCCGGGTCTGGCTCACCCTGCTCGCGCTACTGGTTGTCGTCGGGCTGCTGGCGGTGTTCGCCCGCCCGTTCCTGATCTCGCTGTACGCCAACCCGATCACCCTGCGGGTGCTGCAGGTCGGCGTGCTCGTCCTCGGCGTGGCGTGGGCGGCGCTGATGGTGGACGCATGGCGGATCGCGAACCCGCGGGCGATGTCCGGCCCCGGCCGGGTCGTCTCCGGCGTCCTGGCGCTGGCGCTCGCGCTCGGTGCGGGGACGGCCGCGTGGGCCGCGTCCGGGATGTTCGGAGCCCAGTCCAGCCTGGTCACGAACGTCTTCACCGGGGGCGGCGAGGCCGAGGCGACCCACGGTCGGTACAACATCCTGCTGATGGGCGGGGACGCCGGCGCCGACCGGTGGGGGATGCGCCCCGACACGATGATCGTGGCCAGCATCGACGCCGAGACCGGCCGGACGGTGTTGTTCAGCCTGCCCCGCAACCTGCAGTGGGCGCCGTTCCCGCAGGACAATCCGCTGCACGCCAAGTACCCCAAGGGCTTCTGGTGCAAGTCCCAGGAGTGCCTGCTGAACGCGGTCTACACCCTGGCGATGGACAACAAGGACCTCTTCCCGGACGTGAAGTACCCCGGCGCCGAGGCGACCGCGGACGTCGTGGGCGAGATCCTCGGCCTGGACATCAACTACTGGGCGATGGTCGACCTGAAGGGCTTCGAGTCGCTGATCAATGCCGTCGGCGGGATCCGGCTGGACATCAACAAGCGGATCCCGATCGGCTCCAAGTCCGGGCCCAAGGGCGTCTACGGCTACATCGAGCCGGGCAAGAACGTGAAACTGGACGGCTTCCACGCGCTCTGGTTCGCTCGCTCCCGCGAGGGTTCGAACGACTACGAGCGGATGGCCCGGCAGAAGTGCGTGATCAACGCCATGGTCCAGCAGCTCAACCCGACGACGGTGCTGACCAAGTTCAACGACATCGCCGCCGCGAGCGAGAAGGTGGTGGCGACCAACATCCCCAGCGACCAGCTCGGCACGGCCGTCGACCTCGCGCTGAAGGGACGCTCGCTGCCGATGTCGTCTGTGAACTTCACCCCGCCGCTGATCAAGCCGGTGAAGCCGAACTTCACGAAGATCCGCGAGATCGTGGCCGACAAGATCGCCGCCTCCGAGGCGAAGGACCGTCCGGAGCAGGCCAGCCCTGCGGCCGAGCCGAGCCAGCAGCCCAGCGACCAGCCGACCACCTCGGAGTCGCCGGCCAGCCCGTCCCCGACGAAGAGCAGCTCCGGTTCGTCCACCCAGACCGAGGACCTCGACGAGGTCTGCGCGGTCAGCGACTGACCGACCCGCGCACCGCGAAGCAACTCGGCTGTCCTCGGGCGCGGGTGGACTGTCCACACCGGTGAGCCAGGGTCACCGGTGTGCACGCCGGGGCAGTGCCCCCGCTCAGGCGGGCTCGATCTCGCCGCTGCCGAGGATGTCGAAGACCCAGCGGCCCACCGTGCTGCAGGTCTCCCGGCCGGTGTCGAAGTCGGCGGTCCTGGTCATGATCGCGATCCGGTAGTCACGGCCGTCGCCGGTCACCTGGCCGATCGAGTTCACCGCCCACAGCCCGTCGGTGGATTCGAACTGCACCCACCCGTTCTTCAGGTGCGCGATGACGGTGCTCGAGCGCGGGGCGCCCACCCCCCAGGCCTGGGAGTCCTCCACCTTGCCCATCAGGTCCCAGACGAAGGCGCCCTCCTGCCGGGTGATCGCGGGCGAACCCTCGGTCAGCCGGGTGAGCAGCAGCACCTGGTCGGCGGGGGTTGTCCAGGTCCAGCTCCAGAAGTCCCGGGCCGGGTCGTGGTGGGTGTCGGGCATCGCCAGCCCGCGGGCGAGCTCGGTGTAGGCGTTGCTGCGGCCACCGTCCTCCCACAGCGCGTCGGCGGAGTCGTTGTCGGACTGGGTGATCGCCTTGGTTGCCTCCTCGACCTGCTCGGGGCTCAAGCCGCCACCGGACGCGCGGGCTTCCACCTGCGCCATCAGGACGATCATCGGCTTCGCGATCGAGGCGCTCTGGCTCGCGTAGCCGGCGTTGAAGCCGTAGTCGGCACCGGAACGCAGGTCGTGGATCGCCACCCCGAAGGCGTCCGAGCCGCCGGAGATGGTTCGTAGCGCCTCGTCCAGCTGAGCCCTGATCGAGCCGGTCGGCGAGGCGGTCGGGGTGGGGATGGACGGCCCCCCGCAGCCGGCCAGCACCAGCAGCGCCGACCCTCCCACCAGGAGCTGACGTCGGCTGAGCGCAGTCATCGGGCCTTCCTCGTTCGCATGGCGTCCATCATTCCAGCCCGCTCGCGACCTTCTCGGACGAGGCGATCCGGGCGAGCTGCGCGTCGTCCGTGGCGCCGGCGACGACGACCGCCGAGCCACCCCCCAGCAGCGGGCGCAGCACGGCGTCGGCCAGCGTCCGCCACGGTGTCGACGGGCGGACGAGCACCCGGCCGGTCTCCGGCTCGAGCCCGGCCAGGGCGCCGAAGCGGACCGTCCGCTCCTCGTCGATCCAGGCCACGTCCTCGCCGGTGACCGGGACCGCCCAGTGCG
>JAVHXR010000367.1:1188-3490 GCA_031119515.1 Propionicimonas sp. | reverse complement strand
CCACCACAGTCCGAACACCAAGGTGGTGCCGCCGGCGGCGACCAGGATCGCCTCGGTGCTCCAGCCCTCGACCTCGACGACAGCCGAGATCGCCAGGATCGTGCCCAGCACGATCTCGCCGAGGGTGATGATGACGAGCAGGCCGTAACGCTCGGCGATGTGGTGGGCGTGCCAGGGCGTCCGCCCGTGGCGGGTCTCGGCGTACACCGGCCCGGCGAGCTCGAACAGGATCAGCACGATGGCGACGGCGAAGGTCGTGGAGATCGGCAGGCTGAGGAAGATCAGCGCTACCCAGCCGAGCTGGGCGATCCCGATGTTGCGGGCGTAGGCCAGGCAGGTGCGGCGACGTTCGGGGTCGTGCCTGGCGGCCCGCAGCCAGAGGGCGATCGCCGCCACCCGCATCACCACGTACCCCGACACCATCACGGTGTTGTCGAGGTGGTGGCCGGCCGCGATGGAGTGGAACACCGGCGGGACGCCGAGCGCCACCACCAGCACGCCCACCATCTCCACCAGCGTCGCCAGCCGGAACAGGATGTCGTCGTTGTCGTAGGCGGACGCGAGCCAGGAGTAGTTGATCCATGCCCAGATCACCGCGAAGCCGCTGAACGCGAAGCCGCCCAGCGCCGTCCGCACGTCGCCGCCCTCCAGGTAGTGCGCGGCCTGCGAGGAGATCTGGCTGAACGCCACCACGAAGGTCAGGTCGAACAGCAACTCCAGCGGCGTGGCGGCGCGGTGCCGCTGCAACGGGTCCCTGCCCGTCATCCGGCCGAGGTGGTGGCTCAGGCTCATGGCCGGAACCTATCGCGCGGCCGGCGAGGCGCGGCCGACGGTCACGGGGCGATCCGCCCGGGCGGCGCCTCGCTGGCCTTAGGGTTGTCGCCATGCAGGTGCCCGTCATGGTCGTCGGTGAAGCGCTGATCGACATCGTCATCCCCCGCTCCGGCGACCCCGTCGAACACGTCGGCGGCAGCCCGGCGAATGTCGCGATCGGGCTGGCCCGGCTCGGCCACCCGACCGTCCTCGCCACCCGGATCGGCACCGACGACCGTGGCCGCCGGATAGCCGACCTGGTGGCGTCGGAGGGGATCGATCTTGCCGACGGCGCCACCACGGCCACCCGGACGCCCACCGCGGCCGCCCACCTGGACGAGACCGGGGCCGCCAGCTACGAGTTCGACATCGAGTGGCGGCTCGACCCGGAGCTGGACCCTGGCGCTGCCGGGCACCTGCACACCGGCTCGATCGCAGCGACCCTCGAGCCCGGCGGGGCCGCGGTGCTCGGGCTCGCCAGGCGGGCCCGCGAGGCCGCCACGATCTCCTACGACCCGAACGCCCGCCCGTCGCTGATGGGCGACGCGGTGCAGGTGCGTGGGCGGATCGAGTCCCTGATCGCGACCGCCGACGTGGTCAAGGCGTCGGACGAGGACGCCGCCTGGCTGTACCCGGGGACGCCGCTGGCGGACGTGCTGCGCGGCTGGAGCGCACTCGGCCCGAGGCTCTGCGCGCTCACCCGGGGCGGCGCGGGCGCGCTCGTCCTGGTGGCGGGCGAGGTGCACGAGGTCGCCGTCCCGGCAGCGACCGTCGTCGACACCGTCGGCGCGGGCGACTCGTTCATGGCCGGGCTGCTGTCCGGCCTGCTGGACGCGGGCCTGCTCGGCGGACCGAGGGCACGCCGGCGCCTGTCCGTGGCCGGGTGGGACGAGGTCGAGCCGGCGGTGGAGCGCGCGCTCGCCTGTGCGGCGATCACGGGCTCCCGGGCTGGCGCCAACCCTCCCACCCGCGCCGAACTCTGACGGTCCGCAGGGACGCCATGGGGTCTGTGCCGGCACAGACCCCGGCACCACCGCAGAGCTGAGGGACTGTCCCCAGTGTCGGCGCTCAGCCCAACCCGAAGTACCGACCCCTGTGGTGGAGCAGCGGGGTCGGCTCGTCCGCCACCGCGACCTGCTCGACGACACAGGTCAGCAGGGACGCCCAGCCGACCTCCGTCGCCGCCTCCACCCTGAGCCCGGCCCAGCTCCGCTCCCCCGCCAGCACAGGTCCCCAGGGGGTGTCGAGGAAGTCGGCCTGGGTGAACGGCCCGCCGGGGGCGGGCGCCCGTCCGGCAAACACCTCGGAAAGGTAGTGCTCCTCCCGGCGCAGCAGGGTGACCGCCACGGTCCGCGTGCGCGCCACCGCGTCCGCCAGGTCAGAGAGCGGGTCGAGCAGGCCGAGCACCCGCGCGGGGTTGCCGTTCGCGACCATCAGCGACGACACCGTGAGCCCGGCGCGCTCGGTGCCCGCACCCGTCGTCCACAGC
>JAVHXR010000367.1:0-1178 GCA_031119515.1 Propionicimonas sp. | reverse complement strand
CGCCGACGCCGGATCGATGAAGGGGTGCTCGCGATGGATGGTCACTGCCCCATCCTGCCCTGAGGCCCTCCCGTCGTCAGCGAGGGCCACACCCCAGACACTGGCCCTCGACAACCAGGGCCAACCCCCGGGCGACCCTCGCCACACCACACCCCTCCCCCATCACCGAGAGCCACACCCCAGACACTGGCCCTCGGCGCGAAGGCTCTCGGGAACGCAGAACGGCCCCCGCCGGAGCGGGGGCCGTTCGGGTGTCTCAGTGGGCCAGGATCACTTGATGATCTTGGTCACACGACCCGCACCAACGGTGCGGCCGCCCTCGCGGATGGCGAACTTGAGGCCGTCCTCCATGGCGATCGGCTTGTTGAGGTGCACGGTCATGTCGGTGTTGTCACCGGGCATCACCATGTCGGTGCCCTCGGGCAGGTTCACGACGCCGGTCACGTCCGTGGTACGGAAGTAGAACTGCGGGCTGTAGTTGGAGAAGAACGGCTTGTGACGGCCACCCTCCTCCTTGGTCAGCACGTAGACGTTGGCGTCGAAGTCGGTGTGCGGGGTGGTCGAACCCGGCTTGATGACAACCATGCCGCGCTCGACGTCGTCCTTCTTGGTGCCGCGGAGCAGCAGGCCGACGTTCTCGCCCGCGCGACCCTCGTCGAGGATCTTGCGGAACATCTCCACCCCGGTGATGGTGGTGGACTGCTTCTTGTCCGCGATGCCGATGATGTCGACGGTCTCGCCGACCTTCACGATGCCGCGCTCGATGCGGCCGGTCACCACGGTGCCACGACCGGTGATGGTGAACACGTCCTCGATCGGCATCAGGAACGGCTTGTCGGTCTCGCGCTCCGGCTGCGGGATGTACTCGTCAACCGCGTCCATCAGCTCGAGGATCGACTCGCTCCACTTGGCGTCACCCTGCATCGCCGGGAAGGCGGCGACGCGGACGATCGGGGCGTTGTCGCCGTCGAACTCCTGGGCCGAGAGCAGCTCGCGGACCTCGAGCTCGACGAGCTCGATGAGCTCCTCGTCGTCGACCATGTCGCACTTGTTGAGCGCGACCACGATCGCCGGGACGCCGACCTGACGGGCCAGCAGCACGTGCTCGCGGGTCTGGGGCATCGGGCCGTCGGTGGCGGCGACCACGAGGATCGCGCCGTCCATCTGGGCCGCACCGG
>JAVHXR010000366.1 GCA_031119515.1 Propionicimonas sp. | reverse complement strand
TCCTTGAGCTGTCCGGACGCCTGCGAGGCTAGCAGCGAGACGGGCTGGATGCGCGATCTGACCGGCAACCGCCGGTCTGGTTGACTTGGCCGTGGAGGTGTCGATGGCGGGACGGTATGCGCCCAGCCCGACCTCGGCGCTGCACCTGGGAAACCTGCGCACCGCCGTCGTCGCGTGGCTGATGGCGCGCAGCACAGGGCGGGAGTTCCGGCTGCGGATCGAGGACCTCGACGCCGCCCGGGTGCGGGCGGCGGGCGACGTGGCCGCCGGACAGCTGGCCGACCTGCGCGCCCTCGGCCTCGACTTCGACCCGCCGGTGGTCCGCCAGTCCGAGCGACTGCCCGCCTACCAGGCCGCCGCCGACACGCTGGGCGACCGGCTCTACGAGTGCTTCTGCACCCGCCGCGAGATCGCCGAGGCGGCCTCTGCGCCGCACGGCGACGGCTTCCGTCCCTATCCCGGCACCTGCCGCGACCTCACCGCGGCCGAACGGGCCCGGCGGCGGAGCACCCGGCCGCCGGCCTGGCGGGTCCGGGCAGAGGGCGCCGCCAGCACGATCACCGACAGCTGGGCCGGCCAGGTCACCGGCGTGGTGGACGACTTCGTGGTGCGGCGCAACGACGGCGTCTGGGCGTACAACTTCGCGGTGGTGGTGGACGACCTCGCCCAGGGGGTCGACCAGGTTGTCCGCGGCGACGACCTGCTCTCCTCCGCGCCGCGCCAGGCCTGGCTGGCCCGTCAGCTCGGCGGGCGCGCGCCAGGCTACGGGCACGTGCCGCTGGCGGTGACCTCCGCCGGGACCAGGCTGGCCAAGCGCGATGGTGCGGTCACCCTGGCAGACCTGGCGTCGGTCGGGATCGACCCGCCGCGGGTGCTCGCGATCCTGGCCGGGAGCCTCGGGCTGGCCGACCCCGCCGAACCGGTCGACCCGGTGCTGCTGCTGGACCGGTGGCGGCCCTCACTCCTGCCCCGCGACCCCTGGGTCGTCGGCCGGCTGCTGCCCTGAGTCGGCGAGCCGGTCGCCGAACGCCGCCCACACCAGCACGGCCACGCCGGCGCCCACCAGCATTCCCCCGAGGGTGTCGGTCAACCAGTGGGCGCCGAGGTAGGTACGACTGACCGCCATCAGGACGGTGTACCCGGCACCCGCCAGCCAGACCCACCAGCGCGGGAACAGCAGCCCCATCGCCACGGCGATCGTGGCGGCGTTGGCGGTGTGGCCGGACGGGAACGACCCCGGGTCGGAGACGACGAGCATGTCCTCGGGACGGGCCCGGTCGAAGACCGCCTTCAGCACCTGGACCACCAGCGCGCTCGCCGCGGAGGCGACCAGGAAGTAGGCGGCCTGCCACCAGCCGCGCCAGCGGGCCAGCGCCAGGGTGACCAGGATCGGCACCACGACCGCGCCGATGAGCCCGCCACCGAGGTAGTTCAGGGTGAGCGCGACGACATCCCAGCCCGGCCCCCGTGCGGCGATCGCCGCCGTCATCCACCGTTCGTCGATGGCGGGGTGGCCGCGTACCACCAGCAGTCCGATCACGCCGGCGAGCAGGATCGCCGCCGCGCCCAGGATGACCTGGCCACGGCGCCGGGCCCACAGCGGCTTGACCTCGTTCACGCGCGGCGCCGGCAGGTCCGATCAGTAGGCGAACAGCAGGTCGATCACGTAGACGACCGTGTCGCCCTTCTCCACCGGCGGGTTGTTCGAACCCTCCGGGTAGCCGTCGGCCGGCGGCAGCACCAGCAGCACCCGGGAGCCGACCGTCTTGCCCTCCAGGGCCTTGGTCCAGCCGGGGAGGAGGTCCTTCAGCGCGCCGGTCGTCGGGGTGTCGAAGCCGTCGTCGAAGACCTCCCCGGTCTTCCAGGAGACGCCGACGTAGCGGGCCTGGATGGTGTCGTCGGCGCCGATCTTGGCTCCGGTGCCCTGGATCAGGGTCTGGGAGACCAGCTTGGCCGGCGGTTCGCCGTCAGGAATGGTCACCGTCGGCTTGCCGGTCCCCGGGCTGACCGTGGGCAGCCCGTCGGGCGGGGTGACGACCTTCCCCGACGGCTCGTTCAGCGAGACCTCCAGGACGTCCACGACGAACAGCAGGGTGTCGTAGAGCTCGTACCCGTCGGGGGCGTAGCTGGGATCCATCTGGTAGGCGGCGTCGTAGCCGTCGGACCCGGGGACGGCGATCAGCACCCGGCTGCCGGCCTGCTGCCCGGTGAGGCCCTTCTGGAAGCCGGCGATGACGCCGCTGAGCGGGAAGGTGGCGGGCGTCCCGTCGGCGTAGGACTCGTCGAAGGTCTCCCCGCTGCGGGCGTTCACCCCGTAGTAGTGGACGGTGACGTAGCCGTCCTCCGCGACCTTCGGCCCGTCGCCCGGCACCAGCACCTCGAACCGGGTCTGGTCGACCGCGAACGGCGCCTCGAAGTCCACCTTCGGGGCCTCCAGCGGCTTGCCGGTGACCGTGATCGCGTCCAGCGAATCCGAGACCGGCACCGTCGGGGTGGGCGTCGGGGTCGGCGTGGCCGACGCCGTCGGCGACTCGGAGGGCGACGGCGAGGTGGTCTCGGACGGGGTTCCAGAGCACGCCGTCAGGGTCAGGGCGACGGCGGCAGCGGCGATCAGCACGCGGGCAGGGTGAAGCACGCCCCCGACGATACCGCGAGCCTCGATCAGCGGGCGAACCGGGCCGCGGAGAGCGCCTCGACGAGCTCGTCGACCCGGTCGGCGGTGGCCTCCAGGGGGTCGGCGAGGTCGACTCGCGCCCCGGCGCCGCCGTCCATGCCCGACGGCGGGTGGACGGTGAAGCCGGTCCAGTCGACGGTGTAGTCCGCCCCCGCTGCGCGCGCGGCGGTGACCAGCCGTGAGCGCAGCACAGCCCGGGTGCCGGGCGCCGGCGCCGACCGGGCGGACTCGACCCCGGCAGGGGTGCTGAGCCGCCGGACCACACCCCGGTCCTCAAGGGAGCTGAACAACCCGCCCCGCCCGAGCTGGTGGAAGGCCAGGTCGACGGCCGCCAGCCGAGGGTCGTCGGCGGCCAGCCCGTGGCGCTCCCGGAACCCGGAGAGCAGCCGCCGTTTCGCCGCCCACTCGACGGTGTCCGCGACGGCGTCCGGGTCGCCGGCCGCCAGGGCATCCAGCACCCGCAGCCACTCGGCGACCAGTGCCGGCTCGCCCGGTGCGGCAGGCACGGACGTCGCTCCCGCGACCGTCTCGGCAAAGCCGCGCTGGACCTCGAGCGCGGTGATGGTGCCGCCGCTGCGGCGTTCCAGCACCGCTGCCGGGTCGCGCGCCACCGCCCGCAGCGCGGCGAGCGGGTCGGCGAGCTCCAGGTGCTCGAAGCCCTGCCCCTGGTCGGCGAGGTCGAGGACCGCCCATGTGGTCGCGACCTTCAGCCAGGCGGAGGCCTCGCTGAGGTTGGAGTCGCCGGCCAGGACGTGCAGCCGGCGGAACCGGGACGGGTCGGCCAGCGGCTCGTCACGGCTGTTGACCAGGGGCCGGGAGC
>JAVHXR010000365.1 GCA_031119515.1 Propionicimonas sp. | reverse complement strand
GCAAGATGCTCACCTATGCCGCCCTGGTGCTGGGCTGCGCCACCAGCCAGTCGATCACGCGCCGTACCGCGGGCCGTGGCCGACGATGCGAGGGATAGACGATGTGGTAGGCGTAGCGTCCGGCCATCGGCGTGCCGGGCAGGCGCTGCAGATGGCCGCTGGCCAGCCATGGCGCGACGATCCGCTCGCGCGCGATCGCGGCGCCCAGCCCGGTCGCTGCGGCGCGCAGCATGTCGGTGCTGTCGCTGAACACGAAGCGATCGTCGACCCGCGCAACGTGGAGAAGCACGAGCTCGCCCGGGAGGACCTGCTGCCGGGGGTGGGCCTGGAACACATCGTCTCGATCGACCCGATCGGGCTCAACCCCTTCACCCACACCAACCCGTACACGAAGACCAACCCGTACACGAAGACGAATCCGTACACCAAGACCAACCCGTACACCAAGACCAACCCGGTCGGCGAGTATGCCGAGGCCGGGTGCGGCGGGCGCCAGGTGGTCGCCTGGCAGGGTCCGGCCCCGGCGTCCTGCCCCGAGCACCAGGTGAAGGGCCGCCGTCCGGTGGTGGCGGTCCTGGACACCGGGTGCGGTGAGCACGCGTGGCTGCCCGACACCATCGTCACCCGCCAGCTGTTCCTGGACGGGGACCCGATCGGGCTCACCGACGATGCGAACCCCGAGGTGTACCCCGACCTGTACGGGCCACTGGACGGCGAGATCGACCCGGTCGCCGGGCACGGCACGTTCATCGCCGGGATCGTCCGCCAGGCGGCTCCGGACGCCCGGATCCTCGCGGTCCGCGTCGCCGACGCCCTCGGCGTGGTCGAGGAGAGCGCACTGCTGGACGCCATCGAGGCGCTGGGCGTCCTGCTCTACCGGTTCCGGAACGGGATCCCCGACGGGCAGCCGATCGACGTCCTCAACCTGTCGCTCAGCTACTACCACGAGACCCCGCAGGACGGTGCATACAGCCTGGGGCTGTACCACCTGCTCAAGGCCATGCGGGAGCTCGGCTGCGCCGTCGTCGCCTCGGCCGGCAACGACGCCACCGACCGTCCCACCTTCCCGGCCTCGCTGTGGCCGTGGCCGGGTTCGGACAACGGGCTGCAGCCCGACGGCAGCACAGAGCTGGTCTCGGTGGGGGCGCTCAACCCCGGCGGCCACACCACCGCCCTGTTCTCCAACGTCGGACCGTGGGTGCAGGTCTACGCCGTCGGCGCGTCCGTGGTGAGCACCAGCCCTCCGTTCGACGGCGGGCTCCAGGCGACGGCGCGGGACGACCGGTACGACCGTCGCCGCGAGACCGAGGATCCCGACGACTTCCGGGGCGGGTTCGCGATCTGGAGCGGCACCTCGTTCGCCGCACCGTTCGTGGCCGGCCAGGTCGCCGCCGGGCTCACCGACGCCCTGCTCGCCGGCACGTTCGCCGACCCGACCGACACCAAGGCTGCTGTCAGCTTCTCCCAGGAGGCCATCGCGACCGCCCTGAAACACTTCGGCTAGGCACCAGCCGGCCGCGAGCCCTGCACGGGCGGTGTCCCGTGCAGGGTTTGTGTGCGCGCGCCCGCGCGGGAGACGGCATGCTTAGGGGGTGACCCTCTCGGCCGAGGAGCTGTACCGGCGCGGTGTCGACCACGGGAACGCCGGCCGCAACGCTGCCGCCCGGCGCTCGCTCGCCGCCGCGCTGCGACGCACCGACGACCCCGACCTTCGTGCCCGGATCGCCGGCACGTTGTCCTACGTCGCCGGGCGCACCGGCGACCCCTCCGGGGCGGAACGGCTGTGCCGCGACGCCCTGGCCGTGGACGGGGTGAGCCCCGCCACCGCGGCCATCCTGCACGGCCAGCTCGGCCTGCTGGCGGTCGGCCGGGGCGAGCTGGAGACCGCTGTGGTGTGGCTCGACAAGGCGATCGCCGGAATCGGGGACGATCCGGTGCACCGCAACTCGATGTACCTCAACCGCAGCGTGGCCCACATGCAATCGGGACGGTTCCGCCAGGCCCGGGCGGACCTGGAACGTGCGGCGGCCGACTTCGCGCTGGTGGGCAACGAGCAGGACGTCGCGATGGCGCGGCACAACCTCGGGTACGTCGCCCTCCTGGAGGGCGACCTCGTCGCCGCGCTGGAGGACATGTCGGCGGCCCGCGCCGTGATGCAGGCCGGCTCGGCGGTGAACACGGCGATCGGTGACCTCGACCGGGCCGAGGTGCTCAGGGACGCCGGCCTGACCACCGAGGCCGAGCAGACCCTCGAACGGGTCGCCCGAACCTTCGGCGCCCACCGGATGCGGCAGGCCCGCGGCGAGGCGGAGTTCAACCTGGCCCGGTCGCTCCTGGCCCACGACCCGGCGAGGGCCGCGACGGTGGCCGCCGCGGCCGCCCGTCGGTTCCGGTCGCTGCACAGCCGGTCCTGGGCGGCCCGTTCGATCGGTCTCAGGATGCGGGCCGAACTGGCCGGCGGGCAGTTCCGCCGCAGCGGCGCCCCGGTGGCGGGCCCGGCCCGGGTTCCGTCCCCGGACGAGGTGGCGGAAGCCGCCGCCGAACTCGACCGGCTCGGTTTCGCGCTGGACGCAGCCGGCCTCCGGATGACGCTCGCGCTGTGGCAGGCCCGCCACGGCGCGGACCCGGGCCCTCCCCAGCCCGTCCCGCGGCGGGCCCCGGTCCAGCTGCAGCTGCTCGCCCACGAGGTGCGGGCCACGCGGGCCGCGGCGGCCGGGCGCAACGGCGAGGCCCGCCGGCACGCGGGCCGCGGCCTGGACGCCCTCGGGCAGTGGCAGCGCTCCTTCGGCAGCCTCGACCTGCAGACCTCCCTCAGCATGCACGGCCAGGGACTCATCCTCGAAGGCGTTGGCGCCGCCGTCCGGTCAGGCCGTCCGGACCTGGTCTTCGACTGGTCGGAACGGGCCCGCCACCTCAGCCAGCAGGTGGTGCCGCTGCGCCCCCCGCCGGACCCGGAACTGGCCGAGGACCTCGCCGAACTGCGCGCCCTGCGCGCCGAGGACCCGGCCGGTGACTGGCTGGCCGAGCCCAGGGCGGCGGCGCTGCGCGACCGGGCCCGCCACCGGCAGTGGACGACCACCGGCGCCGCCGGGCTCGACGAGCGGGTGGGCCTGGAGGAGCTCCGCGCCGCCCTCGACCCTGACACCGCCTTCGCCGCCTACGTCTTCGGCGGGGACACCCTGACGGCGCTGGTCGCCACCGACACCGGCACCCGGCTGTTCGGGATCGGCGCGTGGCGCGACGTCGCCGGCACCCTGGCCGGGCTGCGGGCCGACCTCGACGTGTCGGCGTCGGTCCGCTCGGGTCCGATGGCTCCGATCGTCGCGGGGGCGCTGGCCGCCCGGTTGGCAGAGCTCGCAGAGGTGCTCACCGACGGGCTGCTGGAAGCGATCGGCGAACGCAGGCTCGTCCTGACCACCCCCGGTGTGCTCGCCGGAGTGCCGTGGCCGATGCTGCCCGGGCTGCGCGGGCGTCCGTTCACCCTGGCCACGTCCGCCACCCGC
>JAVHXR010000364.1 GCA_031119515.1 Propionicimonas sp. | reverse complement strand
GCCTCGTGCTCGGCCCGGACGTCGGGGTGGTTCCAGTTCAGGTCGGGCTGCTCGGGGGTGAACAGGTGCAGGTACCACTCCCCGGGCGTCCGGTCGGGGTTCGTGGTGCGGGTCCAGGTGGTGCCCTGGAAGCTGGACTCCCAGTGGGTCGGCAGGTCGCCGCCGTCCTCCCCGCGCCCGGGGTGGAACCAGAACCGGGCCCGCTCGGGGGAGCCGGGCGCCGCGGCGAGCGCGGCACGGAACCAGGGGTGCTGGTCGGAGACGTGGTTGGGGACGATGTCGATGATCGTCCTGATGCCGAGCGCGGCGGCCTCCCGGATCAGCGCCTCGGCCTCGGCGAGACTGCCGAACGCCGGGTCGATGGTGCGGTAGTCGGCGACGTCGTAGCCACCGTCGGCCAGGGGGGAGAGGTACCACGGGGTGAACCAGACCGCATCGACGCCCAGGTCACGCAGGTACGGCAACCGGGAACGGACCCCGGCCAGGTCGCCGGTGCCGTCGCCGTTGCCGTCGGCGAAGCTGCGGGGGTAGATCTGGTAGATCACGGCGCTGCGCCACCAGGCATCCGCCGAGACCTGAGCCACCCAGACCACCTCGTCCTGTGCTGGCGCGCCACCCTGCGCAACGCGACAGCAACAACGTAAGACTCAGACGAGAAGTACGCAAGAACCGAATCGTGTTGTTATCAAATCGCGATCTACCCGTCCGGGGAGCCGGTGAGGGGCTCATCGACGGACCGCGGTGGACGCCCGCACCACCAACTCGGGCTCGAACAGCAACTCCTGCGGCGGGGCGTCCTGCCCGGTGATCATCCGCGCGAGCAGGTCGACGGCCGCCCGTCCCATCGGTTCGATCGGCTGCCGGACGGTGGTCAGCGCGGGCTCGGTGGAGTTCATCAGCGCCGAGTCGTCGTAGCCGACCACCGACACGTCCTGGGGCACCCGGAGGCCCGCCCGCCGGACCGCCCGGATGGCGCCGAGGGCGAGCATGTCCGAGGCGCAGGCGATGGCCGTGGCGCCGGCCTCCAGCAGGCGCGCGGTGGAGGCGTGCCCGGCCTCCAGGGAGTACTGGCTGTGGACCACCAGGGCGGGGTCGAAGTCCTGGCCGTGGCCGCGTGCGATCCGGCGGGCCGCGTCCAGCTTGAGCTGGGAGGGCACGTGGTCCTGCGGCCCGAGCAGCAGGCCGACACGCGTATGGCCTAGTGAGACCAGGTGTCCCAGAGCCTGCTCCATCGCCAGCCCGTCGTCGCAGGAGACCCGCGCGAACGGGATCGTCTCGATCGCCGCGTTCACAAGCACCACGGGCAGCCCGATCGCCTCTAGCCTGCGGTAGTGGCTGTGGTCGGCGGCGCGCTCGGAGAACAGGCCCCCGACGAAGATCACCCCTGAGACGTGCTGGTCGAGCAGCAGGTCGACGTACTCGGCCTCGGTGATGCCGCCGGCAGAACGGGTGCACAGCACGGGGGTGAAGCGCTGCTGCGCCAGGGCCCCCCCGATCACCTCGGCGAAGGCCGGGAAGATCGGGTTGCCGAGCTCGGGCAGGGCCAGCCCGACGAGGCGGTTGCGGTCGCCGCGCAGCTTGGTCGGTCGCTCGTAGCCGAGCACGTCGAGGGCGGTCAGGACGGCGTCCCTGGTCGCCTGGGACACCCCTGGCCTGCCGTTCAGGACCCGGGAGACCGTCGCCTCGCTGACGCCGACCTTGTCGGCAACAATGGAAAGTCGTCCTGCCATGCTGCAATCCTACGCAAGTTCTTGCAGTCTGTCTGCTGGGCGCCGCGGCCTGACCCCGGGGCCTCCGACGGCGCGCGTGGCCAGGCGCCGGAGCGAGCTTGCACACCCGTGGCCTGCGACCCCGTGACGGCATAGGCTCGTCCCGGCTGACCCGATGGCCGGCGGACAGGAGATGTCTGATGCCCACGATCGTGTGGCTCGAGGAGGTCGACGCCGGGGACCTGGCACTGGCCGGCGGCAAGGGAGCGAACCTCGGAGAACTGGTACGGGCAGGGTTCGACGTCCCGCGGGGATTCGTCGTCACCACCCAGGCCCACGCCCGCCGGAACCCGGACGGATCGGTCCCGGCCGTGGTCGCCGACGACATCCGCTCGGCCTGGCGCGAGCTGGTCGGCGACACCGGCGCGCGGGTCGCCGTCCGTTCGTCGGCGACAGCGGAGGACCTGGCGGAGGCGAGCTTCGCCGGCCAGCAGGAGACCTACCTCGGGGTGGCGGGGGAGGACGCGGTCGTCGCCGCCGTCGCCGACTGCTGGGCGTCCCTGTTCGGCGAGCGGGCCGTGGCCTACCGGACCGAACACGAGGTCGCCGAGAGCGGCCTCGCGATGGCGGTGGTCGTCCAGCTGATGGTGGACGCGGACGCCGCCGGGGTGATGTTCACCGCCAACCCGGTCAACGGCCATCGCGAGCAGGTGGTCCTCACCGCCTCCTGGGGCCTCGGCGAGTCCGTCGTCGGCGGGTTGGTCGACCCCGACACGGTGGTCGTCGACACCGCCGCGCAGCGGGTGGTCGAACGCGAGACCGGCGACAAGGCGTCCCGGATCGTGCTGGCCGGTGCCGGCACCCGCACCGAGCAGCTCGCCGGGGACGCCTGGGGGGCGGCGGTACTGGACGACGGCCAGGCGCTGGCGCTGGCCGCCCTCGGTCGCCGGGTCGAGGCGCACTTCGCCCGGCCCCAGGACATCGAGTGGGCGCTGGACTCGTCGGGCTTCCACGTCCTGCAGGCGCGTCCCGTCACCGCCCTGCCCGACCGGGTCGAGTCCGTCCCCGACACCTGGCCGAGCGAGCCGGGCAACATGTACTTCCGCGCCAGCATCATCGAACAGCTGCCCGAGCCGCTCACCCCGCTGTTCGCCGACCTGATGGCCGAGGCGGTGCCGGCCAGCCTGCAGGCCCTGATGAACGACCTCGCGACCGAGTCAGGACTGCCTGAGGACACCTTCAGTGGACTCGACGTCGGCTTCCCGACGGTGAACGGCTACGCGTTCTACCGGTACGCCAACTCGGCGATGGCCCGGGTGACGAGCTCGTCACTGGGAGCCGTCCGGTTGCTGTACGCCCGCGGTGGGCAGCTGTTCCTGGACCGCTGGCGGAACCGGGGGCTGCCGGAGTACCGGGCTGCGGTGGCGGCCTGGGCGGGTCGCGACCTGGCCGCCGTCCCGCCGCGGGAGCTGCTCGGCGGGGTCGGCGAGCTGCTCGCCGCCGGCTGCCGGTACTACACCTTCGTCCAGACGATCATCCCGCTGACCGGCACCGTGGAGCTCAGCTGGCACGCGCTCTACCGCGCCCTCGCCGGGGTGGACCGTGGGCCCGTGGAGAGCTACATCATCGGGCTCGACTCCGAGCCGCTGCGCGCGGAGCAGGAGCTGTGGGAGCTCGGCCGGTGGGTCGGGTCGGACGACCGGCTGGCCGCCGCCGTCCGTCAGCCGGGGTTCGAGCCCGGCGGGGCCGCGCCCGACGGCGTCCCCGGCGAGGTCTGGCAGGAGTGGCTGACCAGGTTCGA
>JAVHXR010000363.1 GCA_031119515.1 Propionicimonas sp. | reverse complement strand
GACGAAGTCCGCACCGAGCAGTTCGGCGATGGTGAGCCCGGCCGATCCGGTGACGGCGGTGCGGAACCTGCGGCCGGGGAAGCGTTCGGCGATCTCGGCCAGCAGGGTGCTCAACTCGCCCCGGACGTCGGCGTTGTGGCGGCGGTAGGCGGCGTGCAGGATGGTCGCGCCGTCCAGCACGACGGCCTTCACCGTGGTCGAACCGATGTCCAGACCGAGGGAGGCGAACCCAGTCATCACAGCCCTCCTGCGAGCGTTCTCACCGGCCACAGTAGCGCCGCCACTACACCATGTAGTAACGAATCGGGATCGTCCCGATTCCACGGATGGTGATTTGGCCGGGTCCCGGGAGAGGCGACAGTATGGTCGATGACGCCGAGTCGGGGGACATCGCTTGGGAGGGCCGATGCACATCCTGTACACGACGAGTGACGAGTTCGAGGGCGTGGTCTTCGCCGAGAAGGCCAAGGCCGAATCCGTCGCCCGGATCTACGACGCCTGTCGCACCGCCACCACCTGGCGGGAGTTCCGTGACCTGCTCAGCGAGGACGAGTTCGAGGAGGTCCTGGTCAACAACGAGCTCGACCAGGCGGGCCTGGATCTGGACGCGGGCTTCGACGCGGCCCGCGATATCGCCGGGTATGCCGACGGCTTCTACCCCGACTGGTTGCAGAGCGACATGCTCGACTGGTTCCCCAAGGACATCGCGGCCCGCTACGGCAGCGACCAGCAGGGCACGCTGAACGGCGAGATCCTGATGCTCCCGGCCGACCTCGCCGACCAGATCGCCACCGACCTGGCGCTGCGGGGCCACAAGGTGGACCGGTCGGAGCTCTTCTTCTACTGACCGTCCCGGTCCGTCGAGGGCCACACCCCGGGCCCTGGCTCTCGATGACGAAGCCTGGCTCTCGATGACGAAGGCTGGCTCTCGATCACAAAGCCTGGCGGTCGCAACAGAGCCAGAGGGCCGACCACGAAGCCTGGCGGTCCGCAACAAGGCCTGGCGGTCGACGACGATGAGGGCCGACCACGAAGCCTGGCGGTCGACAACAAAGCCCGGCGGTCGGCAGCGTAACCCCCGTGCGGCGAGAGCCACGCCCCCGGCCCTGGCTCTCGATGACGAGGGCTGGCCCTCGATCACGAAGGCTGGCCCTCGATCACGAAGCCTGGGGGTCGATGGTAAGCCGGCCACCGCGCGCCCGACGGCTTGTCGGCCCGGGCCGGCCGGTCTAGCGTGGCGAGAGGAAGCGAGGTCGCGGTGGAGAACGTGGTGCTGATCGTCCTGGTCGCCGGCATGGCGGCCGGCTGGTGGTGGCTGAACCGGCGCCGGCGGCAACTGACCGGCGACCCCGACGCTGCCGGCCCCGACGCCGACACCGCACCGCCGGAGGTCTTCTCCCGCGACACCCTGCTCAACCGGCAGCGAAGCTTCGACCCCGCCGGCTGGGACGACTCCGCCGACGCCGGCCAGGCCGCGCCCGGCCCCACCCCGGCGACCGGGGAGGACCTGCCCACCTACTTCGACCGGGACTACCTCACCCGGCGCTCCGACCAGCCCGCGGGGGTGTGGCCGGAGGAGACCGATCCGGACGAGCCGGAGGAGGAGCCCCGCTTCCTCGACCGGGAGTACCTGGAGCGGAAGGCGAAGCACAGCGGTGCCGAGCCGGCCGAACCCGAGGACTGACGGCGATGCTGGAACTGCCCGAGGCGGGCACGCTCGCCCGCCAGCTCGGTGCCGCCCTCACCGGACGGCGGATCGTCGGCGTGGGGGTCGGCGCCTCGCCGCACAAGTTCGCGTTCTTCTCCGGCGACCCCGGGGAGTACCCCGGGGCGCTGTCCGGACGCGAGGTCACCGCGGCCAGGGCACACGGCGGCCTCGTCGAACTCGTCCTCGGCCAGACCAGCCTGCTGTTCGGGGACGGCGTGGGGCTGCGCCTGGTCGCTGCCGGCAACGCAGTCCCCGGCAAGCACCAGCTGGCCCTCGAACTGGACGACGGCAGTGGCCTGTTCTGCTCGGTGCAGATGTACGGCGGGCTCTGGCTCGGCCCGGCCGGCGATCACGACAACCCGTACTACCGGATGGCGAGGGACCGTCCGTCGCCGCTGGCCGAGGGTTTCGACCGGGCGTACTTCGACGACCTGGTGGCCGCGGCCCGGCCGAGCCTGTCGGCCAAGGCATTCCTGGCCACGGAGCAGCGTGTCCCCGGGCTCGGCAACGGCGTCCTGCAGGACCTGCTCTTCCAGGCCCGGATCAATCCCCGGAACCGGCTGTCCGAACTCGGCGAGGACCACCTCGACGACCTGTTCGCGAGCCTGCGGGCCACCCTTGCCGAGATGACCGACGCCGGCGGCCGCGACACCGAGAAGGACCTGTACGGCCACCCCGGCGGCTACCGGACCCGGCTGTCGGCCCGCACCCTCGCGCTTCCCTGCCCGCGCTGTGGCGCCGGCGTGCGGCGGGAGTCCTTCCTCGGCGGCAACGTCTACTTCTGCCCCGCCTGCCAGCCGGTTCGGCTCGCCGTCCCGGCCTAGCCGATCCCCAGCGCGGTCACCAGGTTGGCCTCGGGATCGACCAGGTAGGCGATCCGGCTGTGGGGGTCGACCCGGACGGCGGTCGGCCGCCCGTCCACCGCGAAGCCGCGGAGTTCGCCGGAGTCGAGGTCGAGTTCCCGCAGCCCGCCGGTGGCCAGGTACAGCCGGTTCCGGTGGCCGTCGACGTCGAGCCCCGTCGCGACCGCGTCACCGTAGGTCAGGACCGTCAGGTCGCCGGTGGCCGGGTCCAGGTGCGACACCGTCCCCGGCTCGGCGCCCACCAGCCACAACTCGTGGGTGTCCGGATCCACCGCAAGGTCGGTGACCCCCGGCAATGCCAGCCGGTCGAGCCTCGCCCCCGTCCGGGTGTCGAGGACGCTGACACCGTCCCCGACAGCCACGTAGAGCCGCCCGAGGTCGGCGTCGACGGCCAGGCCACGGGGATGCCGGCCGACCTTGAAGGACGCGGTGCGCTCACCGGTCGTGACGTCGATGCCGTACACCCGTCGCCCTTCGCCGTCGGCGACGTAGACGACACCGTCACCGTCGGCGGCCACGGCGGACGGGCGGCCCGGCACCGGCAGCGCGTACAGGACGACACCGGTGCCGAGGTCGATCACCGACAGGTCGCCGCCGTCGGCGTTGGCGGTGAACGCCAGCCCTGCGCCGGTGTCGAGCGCGATCCCGACCGGCCGCTCCCCCACCCGGATCGTGCCGGTCATCACCGGCGGGTCCAGCCTCGTCCGGGTCGGCGACGGAACGGGCGACGGCGCGGGCGAACCCGGCCCGGCCGGTGCGGACGACGCCGGCGGGCTCGGAGCCGGCGCGACAGGGGACCTGCCGTGCAGTACCAGGCTCACCAGCGCGATCGTCACCGCCAGGGCCGCGATGACGGCCAGCCGCCAGGGCCGGGCTGGCGGCGGCGGGGACGGCGGGACGGCTGTCGCCGGTGCGGGCGCAGCGCCCGACCCGACGGGGACGGC
>JAVHXR010000362.1 GCA_031119515.1 Propionicimonas sp. | reverse complement strand
GTCCTGGACAGCGCCACCGCGCTGACCAACCCGTCCGGACGGTACACCGCCGCGTCGTGGGCGAAGCTGCAGGCAGAACTCGCCGGCGCGCGGCTCGTTCTCGCCGACGACTCGGCCACCCAGGCGCAGGTCGACGCCGCGGTGACCGGGCTGACCTCGGCCGTCGCCGGCCTGGTGCCGAACGCCACCGGTGGACAGCCGCAGGTGGTGGTGACGAAGGTCAAGCTGAACCAGTCGCAGCTCCGCCTGGTGAAGGGCAAGAGCCTGAAGCTGGAGGAGGGCGTCTACTACAAGAACCTGCACAGCTCGTACGCGGGGCAGGTGAAGTGGACCTCGTCGAACACCAGGGTGGCGACGGTGTCGAGCAACGGCACGGTCAAGGCGAAGAAGACAGGGACGGTGACCATCACCGCCACGTCGCTCCAGCCAGGTGCCAACGGCAAGAAGCTGTCGGCCGCCATCAAGGTGACGGTGGTGAAGTCCAAGCCGAAGGCGAAGGTCACCAAGGTCAGCGCGTCGGTGCCGAGGACGATGACCCGCGGGCAGTCGGTGTTCATCACCGGGAAGTACTCCTCGTCGAAGGCCACCGGGGTGAAGGTGACGTACAAGTCGTCGAAGCTGACCGTCGCCTCGGTCGACCAGGCCGGCCGGGTGCTGGCCAAGGCGAAGGGCACCGCCACGATCACCGTGAAGGCCGGCGGCAGGACCCGCTCCTACAAGGTGACGGTGAAGTAGGCCGAAGGAACTGGGCGCGGGAGTCCGGAGCGGCGTCTCCCGCGTCCCGGGGATTCACCCCCTCGGATCCATTTGGCCCCCCCGCTGGGTCCAGGGGTCACGCCCTCCACCGACCCGGTCGGGCTTCGCGCGGAGCCCGACCGGGTCGGTAACGTCCGCAGCCGTCTCCCCGGCGGCGCACCCGGCTCACGACGACGCGGTACGGGCGGCGGCCGCGTCCTCGACCTCCTCGCGGGTCAGCCCGAGCAGGAACAGGACCGCGTCGAGGTAGGGCAGGTTGAGGGCGGTGTCGGCACGCTCCCGGACCGCCGGCTTGGCGTTGAAGGCGATCCCCAGACCCGCCTCGGCGAGCATGTCGAGGTCGTTGGCGCCGTCTCCTACGGCGATCGTGCGTGACAGCGGCAGGCCCTCGGCGGCGGCCCACTCGCGGAGCTTGGCCGCCTTCGCCGCGCGGTCCACCAGTTCGCCGGCCACCCGGCCGGTCAGCCGCCCCTCCGCCACCTCGAGCCGGTTGGCGTGGGCATAGGTGATCCCGAGCTCTGCGGCCAGCGGCGCCACCACCTCGATGAAGCCGCCGGAGACGAGCCCGATCGACAGCCCGAGGTCGCGCAGGGTGGCGACCAGTGTCCGCGCGCCGGGCGTGAGCTGGACGGCCGCCCGGACCTCGTCGAGCACCGAGACCGGCAGCCCCGCCAGCAGCCGGACCCGCTCGCGGAGGCTGGCGGCGAAGTCCAGCTCGCCCCGCATCGCGCGTTCGGTGAGGTCGTGGACCTCGGCCTGCCGTCCCGAGCGCGCCGCCAGCAGCTCGATCACCTCGTCGCGGATCAGGGTGGAGTCGACGTCCATCACCACCAGCCGCCGGCCCTGGCGGGCGAGACCGGCGGCTGAGACCGCCACGTCGAAGCCCGCGCTGGCAGCCACCGCCGCGAGCGCAGGGCGCAACGCCGCCGGATCCGCGTTGGAGACCCACAGCTCGAGCGTCGTGAGCGGGGTGCGGGAGAGCCGGCGGCTGCGGTCGATGTTGCCGCCGAGGCCGGCGATGACATGGGTGGTGGCGGCCAGGTGGCCGGCCAGCAGCGGCCTGCCCAACAGGGTGACGATGGTGCGGTTGTGCCGGTGCGGGTTGTCGCCCACCCCCTCCGCCATCGAGACCGCGAGCCCGAGGCGGGCGCAGGCGCCGGCCAGCCGGTCCTGGACGACGTCGGCGTCCCGTGGGGGTACCGCGAGCAGCATGCCGATGCTGAGCTGGCCGCGGACGACCGTCTGCTCGAGATCGAGGATCTCCACCTCGGCGGCGGCGACGGCCGCCGCCAGCCGGTCGAGGAGCCCGGGTGCGTCGGTGCCGGTGATGGTCGCGGCGAGCGAGTACGCGGGTTCCGCCATAGCCGGATTCTCGCACGCCGGAACCGGACGGCCGCAGGCGCCCGTCGCCGCGCCGACTACGTCAGGCAGAGGCAGAACGGGTGGCCGGCCGGATCGAGCAGCACGCGGAAGGTCGTGCCGGGCTGGTGTTCGGCCCTGGTCGCCCCGAGGCCGAGGGCGGCGGCCTCGGCGGTGTCCAGGTCGTCGACCACGACGTCGAGGTGCATCTGCTGGGGGACGTCCTGGCCCGGCCAGCGCGGCGGCTGGTAGTCCGCCACCTGCTGGAAGGAGATGCACTGGCCGTAGTCGGCCCGCAGGTCGGCCCAGTCGGCGTCCCCCTTCAACTCCCACTCCAGGAGGTCGCGATAGAAGCCGCCGAGGGCGAGCGGGTCGGGGCAGTCGATGACGAGGGACGGGAAGCGTGCGATGGCCATGCCTCACGGTAGGGCGCGGCCCGGGTGACGTCGAGCCCCGGCCGGGTGGCCGGGCCCGGCTCTGGCCGTTGCCGGTGGCGCTGCGTAGAGTCGAGAACCCGGGCGGATGCCCGCACCGACCAGAGCCGAGCGAAGGTGGAACAGTGCAGCGAATCGTCCCGAACCTGTGGTTCGACCACACCGCCGCCGAGGCGGCCGACTTCTACCTGACGGTGTTCCCGGATGCCCGCGTCCTCGCCACCGCCCACTACCCGGCGGAGGGCCTGCCGGACTTCCAGAAACAGTTGGCCGGCGAGGTGCTCACCGTCGAGTTCGAGATCGGCGGGACCCGCTTCGTCGCGATCAACGCCGGCCCGGAGTTCCCGATCAACCCGTCGATCTCGTTCATGCTCAACTTCGACCGCTCCCGCGACCCCGGCGCCCGTGACCACCTCGACGCGGTCTGGCGCAAGCTCGCCGCCGGCGGGACGATCCTGATGCCACTGGCGAGCTACGACTTCAGCCCGCACTACGGCTGGGTGCAGGACCGGTACGGGGTGAGCTGGCAGCTGATCCTGTCCGACGCCGAGGGCGAACCGCGGCCGTTCGTCCTGCCGAGCCTGCTGTTCGGCGGGCCCGCCCAGAACCGGGCGGCCGAGGCGCTGGAGTACTACAGCCAGGTGTTCCCCGACTCCCGGGTGGGGGTCGTCGCCCGGTACCCGGAGCCGGTCGGACCCGCCACTACCGACGCCCTGATGTTCGCCGACGTGCAACTGCTGGGGGAGTGGATCGCGGTGATGGATTCCGGTGTGCCGCAGGACTTCACCTTCAGTCCGGGGGTCTCGCTGTCGGTGGCGTGCTCCGACCAGGCGGAGATCGACTCCTACTGGGCGAGGCTCAGTGCCGTCCCCGAGGCCGAGCAGTGCGGCTGGTGCAAGGACCGGTTCGGAGTGAGCTGGCAGGTCGTGCCGGCGGACATGGCTGAGCTGATGAAACTGCCGGGGGCCTACCAGAG
>JAVHXR010000361.1 GCA_031119515.1 Propionicimonas sp. | reverse complement strand
GATGGTGCTGCATGGCGACTCCGGTCCGGCCTCGGCCTGGGCGATGCGGGCCGCACCCGGGGACCCGGTGGCGCTGTGGGGGCCCCGCACCGCCTACGAACCGCCGGCCGGCACCGAGCACCTGGTGCTGGTGGCCGACGAGACGGCGCTACCGGCGGTCGCGGTCATCCTCGAGCAGCTGCCCGACGGCGTCACCGCCCAGGTGGTCGCCGAGGTCGGCGCCGAGGGCGAGCGCCAGCAGCTGCCCGAGCTCGACCAGGCCGCGGTGACCTGGTTGCACCGCGACGGCGCTGAAGCAGGCACCACCACCTCGCTGCTGGACACGGTGCGGGCCCTGCCACCGTTCCCCGGAGCCACCTACGTATGGGGCGGTGGCGAGAGTCGGGCGATGACCGCGGTGCGCCGCCACGTGCGCGACGAACGTGGCCTGGAACGCGACGCGGTCTCGCTCGTGGCCTACTGGCGTCGGGACGCGACGGGCGACGCCGAAGCGGACTAGCAGGTCGGGCTCCGCGGCCGAGCCCTCCGACGCTCCGGGACGTCGCGGGGTCCGATCCCTCGAACCCCGAGGCGCTGCCGCCGGCGGCGAGGACGCAGCCTTTGGCCTGTCCACGCCGCGTCAGCGCAGGTAGCCGAGCTGGCGGGCCTCACGGGTGAGCTGGTCGCGGTAGTCCGGGTGGGCGATGCCGATCAGGCTCGTGGCCCGCTCCCGCAGGGAGCAGCCCCGCAGTTCGGCGACGCCCCACTCGGTCACGACCTTGTCGACGGTGTTCTTCAGGGTCGTCACCACCGAGCCGCGCGTCAGTCGCGGGACGATCTTCGATGTGGCGCCGTCGTTGGTCGTCGAACGCGTCACCAGGAAGCCCTGGCCGCCCTCGCTGAACATGGCGCCACGGGCGAAGTCCGCCTGGCCGCCGGAACCCGAGTAGTAGCGGCCTCCGATCGTCTCGGACGCCGCCTGCCCCAGCAGGTCGACCTCGGTGGTGGCGTTGATCGACACCATCAGCGGTTCCTGCGCGATGACGCGGGGATCGTTGACGAACTCGACGGCCAGGAACTCGACCGCCGGGTTCTCGTGCAGGAAGTCGTAGAGCCGGCGGGTGCCGAGCGCGAAGGTCGCGACGGAGCGGTTGGGCCGCCGCCGCTTGTACACGCCCGTCACGACCCCGGACTCGACCAGGTCGACCACCCCGTCGGAGATCAGCTCGGTGTGGATGCCCAGGTCGTGGTGGTCGGACAACGCGGCGAGCACGGCGTTGGGAATCGAGCCGATGCCGATCTGCAGGGTGGCCCGGTCGGGGATGCGCTCGGCGATGAGGTCCGCGATGGCGCGGTCCAGCCGGTCGGGCACCGCCGGCGGCACCTCGGCGAGGGGCCGCTCGGTGCGTGACCAGCCGAGCACCTGGCTGACGTGCACCGAGTTGTGCCCGAACGTCCGCGGCATCGACTCGTTGACCTCGAGGAAGATCGGCCAACGACCGATGAACGGCGCGACGTAGTCGGAGTTGGTCCCCAGGCTGAAGTAGCCGTGCGGGTCCGGCGGCGAGGCAGCGGCGAGGATCAGCGGCTGGGTGCAGTTGTGGCGCAGCACCAGCGGCACCTCGCTGAAGTGCGACGGCACGAAGTCCAGGCCCCCGTCGTGGAAGTGACGCCGGGTGACGGGGGACAGGAAGTACGACACGTGGCGCAGCCGGTCGCCGTAGCGTCCGTCCAGGTAGGGGTGGTCGACCAGGGCATGCATCTGGTGGACCCTGACGTCGACCAGGGACTCGGCCGCACGGTCGATCGCCTGGAGCAGGCCCACCGGTTCGCCTGCCGCGAGCGGCACCACCAGGTCCGTCCCGGGGGTCACGTGCTCCAGCACTGCGTCGGGCGGGACGGGGTCGGTCCGGTCGGGCACGGCGTCACGCTACCGGTGGCCGTCGCACCGGCGGTGCCGCTCCCAGGCCGGCACCGACACGCCGGCGCCGAGGCCCGCGCTGGTCGTGGAGTCGCGTCACGGGCCCGAACGCGGGAACGGCCCCGGTGAGAGGGACCGGGACCGCTCCTGGAGCTTCTGCTCACCCGGGAGAGAGGAACCGGACGGCAGGAGGGGACGCTCGTGCGTCGTGGGCGCCGTACCCCTGGTCACGAAGTCTCAAACCAGATTGTTCCGAGAAGTATCGGCTCACCCGGTTCAGCCGTGGGTCGCGTGCCACCAGTCCTGGTAGATCCGCACCGTCTCGGCACCCAGTCCCTCCCGGTAGAGCTCGGCCATGTCCTCCTCGGACACGTGGGTGCCGTCCGGCCGCAGCGACTCCTCGTTCACCCGGTCGCCGAGCCAGCCGGCCAGGTCGAGCACCCGCACCGAGTCGGGTCGGGCGGCGGCGATCGACCGCTGGATCTCGTGCAGCCGTGCCATCCGCTCGGGGTCGGCCTGGCGGCGGTACGCGGCTTCCTTGCCCGGCAGGGACCACTCGCCGATGCGGGGCCACAGCACGAACAGCACCATGGCGCCCTCGGCCGACAGGGTGTCCGCGGCGGCGGTCAGCTCCGCAGTGACGAAGCGGTCGACCTCGGGGTCGCCGAGTGCCGAGAACTCGCGGCTGCCCGGCAGGCGGATGTCCGCCACCTCCCAGGTGCCGGTGACCACCTGGGCGATCTGCGGTCGGAAGTACCCCACGGCCTCCGGCCTGGTCTGCTCCCAGTCGGTGCAGCTGTCGGTGGGTTCGATGTCGACGTCGAACCGGGACTCGGCCACCCGGGGTACGGCGCAGCCGAACTCGGTGTCCGAGCCCAGGTTGGTGAGCTCGCCGGTCTCGTCGGCCCAGTCGGCCATGCCGATGCCGAGCAGCAGCGCGGTGGAGTCGCCGAAGGTGAGCACGCCGGGCGCGGCGGGCGGAGCTGCGGGGACGCCCTCGGTGACGGGGGCGGTCGTGGTCGTCGGCGGAGGCACGTCGGAGCGGGTCTCGAACTCCGCCCGGGCGGCATCGAAGTCGATCGGCGCAGCGCCGGGTCGCACCGCGACGAACGCCAGCACGGCGACGGCGACCATGGACGCGGCCGCCACGAGCGGCGCCCGGCGGGCGTTGGGCCAGGCGCCGGTGCGGATCGGCTGTTCCAGGACGCGGAACGAGAGCTCGGCCAGCAGCAACGTCACGCCGACTGCGGCGACGGACCGCACCAGGTTCGAGACGTCGGGCCAGAGCTGGCGGGCGGCGAGCAGCAGCGGCCAGTGGGCCAGGTAGATGGCGTAGGAGCGGCTCCCCAGCCAGCGGACGGCAGCACCACCGAAGAGGATCCGCAGGGGCCCGGACGGCAGCGTCGCCGCGGTGAGGACCACGCAGGTCAGGGCGGCGTAGAGCGTGAACCCGCCGCGGTAGAGCCACGGGCTCGACTGCTCGAGCGTCCACCACCACCACAGCTGGACCGCCACGCAGAGTCCGCCGGCGACCAGCACCGCGCCCCTCACCCGGGGGTCGAGCGCCAGCCGGCGCCGGAGGGGCGCGTGGGTGAACACCACGGCCAGCACCGCGCCGAGCAGCAG
>JAVHXR010000360.1 GCA_031119515.1 Propionicimonas sp. | reverse complement strand
GCGGCGATGTTCCCGCAGGTGGTGACCATCGCCCTGGTCAACACCCTCGCCTACACCCTGATCAGTTTCGTCATCGGGACGGTCCTCGCCGTCGTGCTGGCGCTGATGAAGCTCGCCGGCGGTCCGCTGGGCTGGATCGCGACCGCCTTCATCGAGTTCTTCCGCGGCATCCCAGCCCTGCTGACGATCTTCGCCTTCGCCTTCATCATCCCGATCGCCTTCGGCGGCGCACGCCTCCCCGGAGGGACGCTTGGTGCAGGGCTGATCGGCCTCGTCGTGGTCACCGCCGCCTACATGGCCGAGATCATCCGCTCGGGGATCCAGGCCGTCCCCAACGGCCAGCGCGAAGCCTCGCGATCGCTGGGGATGTCGTCGATGCAGACCATGCTGTCGGTGGTGTTGCCGCAGGGACTGCGGATCGTGATCCCGCCGATGACCAACGAGTTCGTGCTGCTGCTGAAGGACACCTCGCTGCTCTTCATCGCGGGACTGCAACTCGGCCAGAAGGAGCTGACCACCTTCGGCCGCGACGCCCTGACGACGTACGCCAACGCGACACCGCTGTTCGTGGTCGCCGGGCTCTACCTGGTTGTCACCCTCCCGCTGACCTGGCTGGTCGGCAGGCTCGAGAAGAGGCTGGATCCGAAGCGATGAGCGACCTGACCCCGACCACCGACGCCGCCGCGCTGGGAGAGGCGCCGATCCGGATCACCGACCTGCACAAGAAGTTCGGCGAGAACCACGTCCTGCGCGGCATCGACCTGACCGTCGAGCAGGGCGAGGTGATCTGCGTGATCGGCCCCTCGGGCTCGGGCAAGTCGACCCTGCTGCGCTGCGTCAACCTGCTGGAGACGCCCACCAGCGGCTCGATCCGGCTGCTCGGCGCCGAGGTGACCGATCCCGACGTGGACATCAACCTCGTCCGCACCCACGTCGGCATGGTGTTCCAGTCGTTCAACCTCTTCCCGAACAAGACCGCCCTCGGCAACTGTGTGATGGCGCAGCGCAAGGTGCTGCGGCGCTCGAAGGCCGAGGCGACGGAGATCGCCCGCAAGAACCTCGAACTCGTCGGGCTGTGGGACCGGATGGACTACTTCCCCTCCCAACTCTCCGGAGGCCAGCAGCAGCGGGTGGCCATCGCCAGGGCACTGTCGATGGATCCGCAGGTGATGCTCTTCGACGAACCGACCGCGGCGCTCGACCCGGAGCTGGTCGGTGACGTCCTCGCCGTCATGCGCGACCTCGCCGAGGCGGGGATGACCATGATGGTGGTCACCCACGAGATGTCCTTCGCCCGGGACGTCTCCGACCGGACGATCTTCATGGACGGTGGCGTCATCGTCGAGCAGGGGCCGTCCGCCCAACTCATCAACACCCCCGCCGAGCACCGCACCCAGGTGTTCCTCAAGCGGGTGCTGGATCCGACCAACGTCGCCGACTCCGAGCTCGGGGAGACCGAAGCCGACTGAGGTGCCAGTAGGATGGTGAGGCCGTCGCGCGCAGGCGCGTCCCGGCCTGTGCCTCATCACTGAAAGCGAACACTGTGGCTCTTCTCGACAAGCTCTTGCACATGGGCGAGGGCAGGACCCTCAAGAAGCTCAAGGCCGTCGCGGTTCAGGTCAACTCGATCGAACCCGACTACCTGGAGATGACCGACGAGGAGCTCCAGGCCCAGACCGCCGACCTCAGGGCGCGGCGGGAGAACGGCGAGTCGCTCGACGACCTGATGCCTGAGGCGTTCGCCACCGTCCGCGAGGCGAGCAAGCGGGTGCTCGGCAAGCGCCACTTCGACGTGCAGCTGCAGGGGGCGGCAGCCCTGCACTGGGGCAACATCGCCGAGATGAAGACCGGCGAGGGCAAGACTCTGGTGGCGGTGCTCGCGTCCTACCTGAACGCGCTGGACGGCAAGGGCGTCCACGTCGTCACGGTGAACGACTACCTGGCCAAGTTCCAGTCCGAGCAGATGGGCCGCATCCACCACTTCCTCGGCCTGTCGGTCGGCGCGATCCTGTCCCAGATGACACCTGCGGAGCGCCGCGCGGCCTACGCCTGCGACATCACCTACGGCACCAACAACGAGTTCGGCTTCGACTACCTGCGCGACAACATGGCGCTCTCGGTGGAGGATTGCGTGCAGCGCGGCCACCACTTCGCGATCGTGGACGAGGTCGACTCGATCCTCGTGGACGAGGCCCGTACCCCGCTGATCATCTCCGGCCCGTCCGAGGACAACTCGTCGTGGTACCCCGAGTTCGCCAAGCTGGTGACGACGCTGCACCGCGACACCCACTACGAGGTGGACGAGAAGAAGCGGACGGTGGCCGTCCTCGAGCCCGGCATCACCGCCGTCGAGGACCGGCTCGGCATCGAGAACCTCTACGAGAGCGTCAACACGCCGCTGATCTCGTACCTGAACAACGCCATCAAGGCCAAGGAGCTGTTCAAGCGGGACAAGGACTACGTCATCCTCGACGGCGAGGTGCTGATCGTCGACGAGCACACCGGACGCACCCTGGTCGGCCGGCGCTACAACGAGGGCCTGCACCAGGCCTTGGAGGCGAAGGAAGGCGTCGAGATCCGCGACGAGTACCAGACCCTCGCGACCATCACGCTGCAGAACTACTTCCGGATGTACAACAAGCTGTCGGGCATGACCGGTACGGCCAAGACCGAGGAGTCGGAGTTCCAGAAGATCTACGGGCTCGGCGTGCTCCCGATCGAGACCAACAAGCCGATGGTCCGGGCCGACCAGGCCGACCTGATCTACCGCACCGAGGACGCCAAGTTCGACGCCGTGGTCGCCGACGTGGCCGAGCGCCATGCGCTGGGCCAGCCGATGCTGATCGGCACCGCCTCCGTGGCGAAGTCGGAGGTGCTCTCGCGGGCGCTGAAGAAGGCCGGGGTCAAGCACGAGGTGCTGAACGCCAAGGAACACGAGCGGGAGGCGGCGATCATCGCCCTCGCCGGCCGCAAGGGCGCCGTCACCGTCGCCACGAACATGGCCGGCCGCGGTACCGACATCATCCTCGGCGGCAACGCCGAGTTCCTCGCCGACCAGGTGCTGCGCAGCAAGGGCATCGACCCGGTGGAGGACCCGCAGGAGTACGAGACCGCCTGGCCGGGGACGCTGGCCGAGATCGATGCCCAGGTCGCCGACGAGCACGACGAGGTCGTCGAGCTCGGCGGGCTCTACGTGATCGGCTCGGAACGCCACGAGAGCCGACGGATCGACAACCAGCTCCGGGGCCGTTCCGGCCGTCAGGGCGACCCGGGCGAGAGCCGCTTCTACCTCTCGCTGCAGGACGACCTGATGCGGCTGTTCAAGTCCGACATCATCGACTGGGTGCTCACCGCGCTCAAGGTGCCCGACGACGTCCCGATCGAGAACTCGCGGGTCACAAAGAGTGTCCAGCAGGCCCAGGAGCAGGTCGAGGCGCAGAACTTCGAGATGCGCAAGAACGTCCTCAAGTACGACGACGTGATGAACCGGCAGCGGCACGCGATCTACGGCGACCGCCGCAAGGTGCTGGAG
>JAVHXR010000359.1:2660-3545 GCA_031119515.1 Propionicimonas sp. | reverse complement strand
GCCCCGGGGCGCCGGCCCCGCTGTGGATCCTGGCCGGCGGCGCCGCCGTCGCCGGGACGGCCCCGTTCCTGCTCGCGGTGTACGGCAGTGGCAGGGTTGCGGGGACCGATCCGGGCCTTCCCACGCTGCTGGACGGGGTGGGCTGGCCGGTCGCCGGCTTCGGCTGGGTGGTCGGGGCGGCAGGCGTGTCCGCCGTGCTGGTCGGCGTCGCCGGTCAACTGCTGCGCTGGAGCACCGCTGCCGGTCCGGTCCGGTGGCGTCGCCTGGTCGCGTCCTGGCGGTTCGCGCCGGCGCTCGCGCTGGCTGCGTCCGGCGCGGTGCTCGCCGTCCGTCCCGGGGGTCCGGTCGTGCTGGCGATGTGGCTGCTGTGCCTGGGGTTCCTCGCCGTAACGGTTGCCAGCACCGTCCTGAGGGTGCGCGGCCGGGTCGTGCTGCCGCCGGTGTGGTTCTGCTGGCTGCTCGCCCTGGCGGTCGGGATCGCCGGCTGGTCGCTGCGCGAGCTCCGGGTCGAGCACCACGCCCTGCCGCTCGGGCTGGTGCTCCTCGGGTGCGGCGTCCTGGCCTGGCGGACGCGAGGACGGCGGTCACGCGACGAGCGGTCCTGGCCGGTCGGCTACGACGACCCGTCGGTCGTGGTCCTGCCCGGCCTGCTCGCCACGCTCGGCCCGTCGACGCTCGCGATCGGCACCGACCCGCAGACCTGGCGGGCGATCCTCGTGCTCGTCCTCGCCCTGGCAGCCCTGCTGGTCGGCGCCCGGATGCTGTGGCGGGCCTGCCTCGTGGCCGGGATCGTCGACCTCGCCGTCGCGATCCTGCTGGTCTTCGTCGCCCGGCGGGGAGCGATCGACGCGGTTCCGTGGCTGATCGCCCTGGTCGGTGCGGGGG
>JAVHXR010000359.1:0-2650 GCA_031119515.1 Propionicimonas sp. | reverse complement strand
TCGCCACCTCCGGGAAGAAGGCTCCGCTGTCCCCGGTGCGGGGGGCGTCCTGCTCGGGCTGGCGATCTACAGCGAACGCCGGCAGCACCTGGTGGGCGAGCCGGCCTGAACCCCGACCGGCGCCGCCGCCTCCGGGTGGCGCGCTTTCCCTTCGCCCGAGGCCCCACCTAGACTGCGACCCACCAGTCGAGGACGACGTGAAGAGGGGCAGCGATGACGACAGCTGAGGAAATTCTCGCCGGGAAGCCCGCGTCGGTGGGGGAGATGTTCGCCTGGCGCGTCCAGCAGACTCCCGACAAGGAGGCGTTCCGCTTCCTGGATCGCAGCGACAACTGGGTGTCGATCAACTATCGCGAGACCAAGCGGCGGGTGGAGCGGCTGGGTGCCGGCCTGCTGGCCCTCGGGCTGGGCTACGAGGAGCGGGTGGCGATCGCCGCGAGCACCCGGATCGAGTGGGTGCTGGTGGATTTCGCGATCAACCTGGTCGGTGGAGCCACCACGACGATCTACCCGAACACCCAGAGCGAGGATTTCCAGCACATCCTGCGGGACTCCGGCGCGGTCGTGCTGATCGCGGAGAACGCCGAGCAGGCGGCGAAGCTCGTCGACCCCGAACTGGTCGCCCAGGTCCACCACGTGGTGCTCCTGGACGGTACCGGGGACGGTGAGCGGGTGCTGTCCTGGGACCAGCTCAACGAGCGCGGCACGGCGCTGCTGGCCGAGGACGCCGCCGCCGTCGAGACGGCCGGGGCGAAGGTCACCGGCGACACCCTTTCCACCCTGATCTACACCTCGGGCACGACAGGGCTGCCGAAGGGCGTCGAACTCACCCACCGCAGCTGGGTGTACGAGGGGTTCGCCGTGGACACCCTCCAGATCCTCGACGCCAACAACCTGCAGTACCTGTGGCTGCCGTTGTCCCACGTGTTCGGCAAGGCGCTGCTCGCCTGCCAGCTGGCGATCGGGTTCGCCTCCGCTGTGGACGGCCGGATCGACCGGATCGTGCCGAACCTGGGCGCCGTACAGCCCAACTTCATGTGCGGGGCGCCGCGGATCTTCGAGAAGGTGCGCTCCGCCGTCCTGCTCTCCTCGCCCAGTGGCGGGGTCAAGGGAAGGATCGCCCGCTGGGCCTTCGCGGTCGGCCGCGCCAGCCGCGAGTACCGGCTGGCCGGCAAGCCCCTGCCCGCCGCGATGGGGGTCGCGTACCGCGTCGCCGACCGCCTCGTCTTCAGCAAGCTGAAGGAGCGGATGGGCGGCAACATCGAGTTCTTCATCTCGGGTTCGGCGAAGCTGTCCTCCCAGGTGCAGGCCTGGTTCTACTCCGCCGGGCTGCTGGTGGTGGAGGGCTACGGGCTGACCGAGACCAGTGCGGTGAGCTGCGTGAACCTGCCGCGGGCACCCCGGTTCGGGACGGTCGGGCCGGCGATCCCCGGCACCGAGATCCGGATCGCGGAGGACGGCGAGGTGCTCGTCAGGGGCCCCGGCGTGATGCGCGGCTACCACAACGACCCGGAGAAGACCGCGGAGGTGCTGGTCGACGGCTGGTTCCACACCGGTGACATCGGCAAGCTCGACGCCGACGGCTACCTCACCATCACCGACCGCAAGAAGGACCTGATGAAGACCTCCGGCGGCAAGTACGTCGCGCCGGCCAAGGTTGAGAGCGTGATCGCCGCGACGATCCCGTACGTCTCCCAGGTGGTGGCGGTCGGCGACGGCCAGAAGTACATCTCGGCGCTGCTGACGATGGACCGCGACCACCTCAAGAAGTGGGCCGGCCAGCACGGCCTGGCCGACCTGGAGTACGCAGAGCTGACCCAGACCCCGCAACTGCGGGAGATGATCGAGGGCTACATCGCGCAGGCGAACGCCAAGCTCGAGCGCTGGGAGACGGTGAAGCAGTTCGCCATCCTGCCGCAGGAGTTCAGCGTGGACGACGGCGGCGTCACCCCCAACATGAAGATCCGCCGGGCTGCGGTCACGGCCCGCTTCGCCGACGTCGTGGCCGGTCTCTACCCCGACACCGAGGAGTGAGCGGGTTCCTCACCCGGGTACCGCTGCGCTGGGTGGACCTGGACGCCCAGGGCCACGTCAACAACGCGGTGGTCGCCGACTACCTGCAGGAGGCGCGCGTCGAGTTCCTGCTGTCCGGCGACAACGCGCACATGCTGGGGACCTCGACGATCGTGGTCAGCCACCAGGTCGAGTTCCTCCGCCCGATCCTGTTCTCGGTCGAGCCCGTCGAGATCGAGCTTGCCGTCGGCGAGGTCGGGGCCGCGTCCGTCCGGCTGGGCTACGACGTCCGCCACGAGGGCGAGCAGGTGGCGCGGGCCCGGACCCAGCTGGCGAAGGTGCGCACCGGGCGTCCAGAGCGGATGACCGCCGCCGAGCGGGCCTGGTTCGCCGCGCGGGCGGTCGAGCTCGAGCCGCTGCGCGACCTCGGCCGCTGGGAGGTCGGGGACCGCGCCCACACCTACCCGTTGCGGGTGCGCTGGTCGGACCTTGACCCGTACCGCCACGTCAACAACGTCCGGCTGTTCGACTTCGTCGCCGAGGCGCGGATACGGATGGACCTCACCGGGGACGTGGCCGAGCGGATGGCCAAGGCTGCTGGCGACGGCTTGCTCTGGCTCGTGGCACGCCAGGACGT
>JAVHXR010000358.1:542-3546 GCA_031119515.1 Propionicimonas sp. | reverse complement strand
CGCCCAGCCCGAGCGCCACGGCGATGATCATGTCGGGTCGGTACAGCAGGGCCGCACCGGCGAGCACCCCGGCGACGACCAGCAGCGCCGTGGCGGAGCGTTCCGGCGGGCGCCGCGCCGCCGCGGTCGCCACCGCCAGCGAGCAGATGCCCAGGGCCAGCGCCCCGTTCCAGGCCATGGCGGAGAGCCCGCCCGGCCCGATCAGCAACAGCACCGAGATGACCGCCGAGGTGGTGGCGATGCGCCGACCGAAGGGGCGCAGCAGGGCGTAGAGACCGAAGGCGACCCCGGCGTGCTGCAGCAGGCCCACGAGTCGTTCCACCGTGAGGCTGACGCCGAAGACCCCGAACACGGCCGCCAGCACGTACAGCGAACCGGGGCCGTACAGGTGCAGGAAGTCGCGGTGCGGGAAGCGGCCGTTCAGGATCTGCTCGGGGAAGGCGAGCATGAAGCCCTCCTCCATCGGCGGCCCCTGGTAGCGCAGCAGGCCCCAGACCGGGAGCCCGAGCACGAGGGCCACGATGCCGAGCGCCACCGCGTCGCGCCCGCTCAGCCGCGCCCAGCGCGACGGCGTTGCCGCCGGCTCGGCCGGCTCGGCGGTGGCGTCCTGGGTGTCGGTCACAACGTCTCCTGTTCCGGTCGGCGCCAACGGTCGAGCGCGGCGCCGACGGCGACCGCGGCCAGCAGCGCGAAGCACGGCGCGACGGGCACCTTGAAGCGGGTGTCGGCGAACGAGGCGATCGGGACCACGAGCCCTGCCAGGGTCACCGCCAGCACGAGCAGCGCGGTGGTGTCGCGGCGCCGGTCGCGCCAGGCCCGTGGGGCGAGCAGCACTGCGCCCACGGCGGCCAGTGCCAGGACACCGAAGAAGTAGACGTCCATGAGGCGGCCGACGGCGGTGCGGGTCGAGTCGCTCAGGAAGACGTCGTCGCCGAAGGACTCGAGGGCGCGCAGGCCGTCGCGGTCGTCGATGTAGGTGAGCCGCACCTTGTCCCAGCTCAGGGCCGGCAGACGGGTCGGGTGGGACAGCGCCCACGAGATGGCGGCGGCGCGGTTCTCGCCGTCGCGGCGCACCTCGGCCTCGGGTCCGTCGACGTAGAACTCCCCGGTCTCGCAGTCCTCGGCGACCATGAAGCCACCGGAGGCGTCGTCGTTGAAGCCCATGCAGAGGTTGTCGCCGGTGTTGGTCGACAGCGGCACGAAGGCGTCGAGCTGCACCGCGTTGCGGATGATCCACGGCGTCAGCACCACCAGGATGCCGGCGAGCAGCGCGAGCGCACGCTGCAGGGTGCGTCGCCAGCCCAGGTCGCCGAGGGCCCAGACCAGGATGATCGCGGGCGTCAGCAGCAGCGCCGCCTGGGGGCGGATCAGGGTGCAGACGCCGAGCAGCAGCGCCGCGGCGACGAAGCGGGCGCGGACCAGCTCGCCCGAGTCGTCGTCCAGGTTCACCAGCACGGCCAACAGCACGCAGAACACGGCGATGAAGAGGGTCTCGGAGAGCATCAACGACGAGTGCACGACCAGGTTCGGCCAGCAGGCCACGAGCGCTCCGGCGGTGATGCCGAGCCGGACCCCGCGTGCCCCGCCCCCGGCCAGTCGCCAGCCCACCACGACGATCGCTGCCGCGGCGACGCCGCCCAGCAGGGCCTGCACCAGCCCCGCGACCAGCACCAGGTGGTCGTCCAGCCCCACCAGGTCGAGCACCCACTGGATGCCGCCGAGGAAGTACGGGTAGCCCGGCGGGTAGTACGCGGTCGGGTGCTCACCGAGGGACAGGTAGCCGCGGCCGCTGGCGATCGTGTTGGCGAAGCCGGGGTAGAGCGTCAGGTCGGACAGGCCCTTGGGGGTCCGCGACATGACGACGACCCAGACCAGGCGGATCGCTGCAGCCACGGCGCCCACGAGCAGCGCCGGGCGGACGATCTGGTGCAGTGCCGCCTGGTTGCGTGCCGCCTGGTTGCGTGCCGCGGAGCGCTCCACGATGGCGGCGCGGCCCTGCGGCCCTCCGTCGTGGGCATCCATGGTGCGAAGCTACCGCGCGAGTCCCGCCGGTCCCGGCACCCGCCGGTACCATGCGCCGGTCGCAGCATCGGCAGTCGAGTCCGACCACCAGGGAGCGTGCGTGGCGCAGCAGTCCAGGACCAGCGGAGCAGGCACGTCGTGGGCGCCCGCAGACCTGCTCGCTCCCGTCGTTGCCGTCGCGGCGATCGCCGTGGCTGCCTGGGCGGGTCGGGACCTCTGGTTCTTCAGCGACGACTGGAACATCTACGCCTACTACCACGACGGCAATCTGCTCGATCCCTTCAACGGGCACCTCTCGCTGGTGCCCGCCGGGCTCTACCAGCTGCTGTTCCACACCGTCGGCGTGGGGAGCTACCTGCCGTACCGACTGTGCGGCCTCGTCGGACTCGGGGTCATGGCCTTCCAGGTCATCCGCCTGACCCGGTCTCGCCTCGCCGGGTTCCGGGCCGAGGTCGGGGTCGCGGTCGCCACTGCGCTGGTCGTCGGCGCGATCCTGTGGAACCCGTCGGGCACCATGAACCTGCTGTTCCCGTTCCTCATGAACTTCACCATCCCGATCGCGGCGCTGGCGGCGGTCTGGTGGCACCTGGACCGGGAGCGCACCCGCAACGACGTGGCCGCCTCGGTGTGGCTCGCGGTCGCGCTCGGTACGAGCGGGCTGGGCCTGATGGTGCTGGCCGCGGTCGGCGTCGAGCTGGTGGTCAGCCGTGCGCCGTGGCGCCGCTGGGCGATCCTCTCCCCCGGGCCGATCCTCTGGGCGGTCTGGTTCGTCACCCACCGTGATGCCAACGACATCTCGACCGACGTCGGCGAGATCGTCTCGTACAGCGCCCGCATGTTCCTGGGTGCCACCACCTCGCTGGCCGCCGGCTGGCAGCCGGGCGGCGTCGTGCTGGCCGTGGCGTTCGTGGTGTTCGTCGGACTCGCCGGCTGGCGTTGGCGCAGCCTGGATGCCCGCTCGCTGGGCGCGCTGGTGGCGCCG
>JAVHXR010000358.1:0-532 GCA_031119515.1 Propionicimonas sp. | reverse complement strand
TCGATCCCCGCGATCTTCGGCATCACGCAGAACGCGTTCATCGTCTTCACCGCGGTGACCCGGATCGACATCGTGCCGCGCATCGCGCCGGACGAGCTGCGCTACAGCTGGACCATCGCCGCCTACCTGGTGCTGGCGGTGGTCGTCATCGTCCGACCCGAGCCGCTGTTCGACGTGCGGTTGCCCCGCGCCGCTCGGGCGGCCGCCGGCGCGGCGGCCGTGCTGGTGATCGTGCTCGGCGCGGTGCAGCTGGTGCCGGACCTGACCGCCTGGAACGACAAGGTGCGCGACGCCCGACCGGGGCTCAGCTCGCTGGTCTTCGCGACCGAGGCCGTCGGCGCCGAGCGCATCGACGGTGACCTGGTCGTCCCGCTGTCGTTCGTACCGGTGACCGCCGGCGCCTACCTGGACGCGGTCGCGTCGGTGGGCAGCCCCATCGCCGGGCTGCAGGCCGACGGACTGGGCGGCGACGACTACCAGCGGGGCTTCGCGGACGAGATCCTGGTGACGCAGCTGCCGGTGGAGCTGGAGG
>JAVHXR010000357.1 GCA_031119515.1 Propionicimonas sp. | reverse complement strand
CAGCAGCCGCAAGAACGTGCTCTTGCCGCAGCCCGAAGGGCCGACCAGCGCCACGAACGAGCGCGGCGCGATGGTGAGGGAAATGCGCTCCAGAACGATCTGGTCGCCATATTCCTGCTAGACGTCCGATACGACGATCTCGCTCATCCGGCCTCGACCCCGTTCCCGGCCGGGCACCCGGCCCGGGCCCGCCGGTCGGGGCCGGCGGCGCTGCGCAGTTGCTCGGACGTGACGGGCTCCCCCATGCCGGAAGCCTACGACCCCGGCCGCGGCACCCGAGCGCCGCGGCGGTGCGGTTCGGTGGCAGACCGGTCTCCGCAGCAACGACACGCCGACGCGGCGTGGAACCCGATCCTGCCGACCCGCGGGGGCTCCCGCCGCCGGCCGGAGGCTCGCTAGGGTCGGGACCACCGCGACGAAGGAGTCACGATGACCGCTATCCGCGCTGCAGACGTGCTCGTGGTCGGGTGGGGGCTGGCCGGCCTGGTGGCCGCCGGCGAGGCCGCGTCCGCCGGCCGCAGGGTGGTGGTCGTGGACCAGGAGCCGCGCAGCAACCTCGGCGGCCAGGCCTGGTGGTCGTTCGGCGGCCTGTTCCTGGTGGACTCCCCCGAGCAGCGCAGGATGGGGATCAGGGACTCCCTCGAGCTCGCCCGCCAGGACTGGCTCGGCACCGCCGGCTTCGACCGGGCCGAGGACGCCTGGCCGCGGCGCTGGGCCGAGGCCTACCTGCAGTTCGCGGCCGGGGAGAAGCGGGCCTGGCTGACGCGCCTCGGCGTCGGCTTCTTTCCGGTCGTCGGCTGGGCCGAGCGCGGCGGCTACGGCGCCCTCGGCCCCGGCAACTCGGTGCCACGGTTCCACATCGCCTGGGGCACCGGTCCGGGGATCGTCGCACCGTTCGAGGCCGCGCTCGCCCACCACGAGCAGGCCGGACTGGTCACCGTCCTGCCCCGCCACCGGGTCACCCGGCTGCTCACCGACGGCGGACGGGTGACCGGGGCGGCGGGAGACGTGCTTGCACCCTCCGGCACCGGACGCGGCGTGGCGTCCGGTCGTGAGGTGGCAGGCGAGTGGCGGATCGAGGCGGGCGCGACGATCGTCGCCGGCGGCGGGATCGGCGGCAACCACGACCTGGTGCGTGCGGCCTGGCCGGCCAGGCTCGGTCGCCCGCCGGACGACCTGGTCACCGGGGTCCCGGCCTATGTCGACGGGTCGATGCTCGCGGTGTCCGCCGCCGCCGGCGCCCGGCTGGTCAACGGCGACCGGATGTGGCACTACACAGAAGGGATCCAGAACTGGGACCCGGTGTGGCCGAGCCACGGCATCAGGATCCTGCCCGGCCCTTCGTCGCTCTGGCTGGACGCCACCGGCGCGCGGCTACCCGTCCCCCTCTACCCGGGCTACGACACCCTCGGCACCCTCGCCCACCTGCGTTCGACCGGCCACGACCACTCCTGGTTCGTCCTCACCCGCCGGATCATCGAGAAGGAGTTCGCGCTCTCCGGCAGCGAGCCGAACCCCGACCTGACGGGCAGGGACGTCCCACTCCTGCTGCGGCAGCGTCTGGGCAGGGGGCCGACCGCCCCGGTGCAGGCGTTCCTCGACCACGGCCCCGACTTCGTCGTCGCCGGCTCGCTGGACGACCTCGTCGACGGCATGCGGCGACTGCCCGGCGGGGAGCTGCTCGACGCCGGGCGGGTCAGGGACGAGGTGGTGGCGCGGGACCGCGAGGTGGCCAACCCGTTCACCAAGGACGCCCAGGTCGCGCTGCTGCGGGCGGCCCGGGCCTACCGCGGCGACCGGCTGATCCGGACGGCCGCGCCGCACCGGCTGCTCGACCCGGCGGCCGGCCCGCTGATCGCCGTCCGGCTCCACGTCCCGACCCGCAAGTCACTCGGCGGGATCGAGACCGACCTTTCCTCGCGCGCCCTCGGCCCCGACGGCCGCCCGGTCCCCGGCCTGTTCGCTGCCGGGGAGGCGGCCGGCTTCGGAGGTGGCGGCGTCCACGGCTACCGCGCCCTCGAAGGCACCTTCCTCGGCGGCTGCCTGTTCTCCGGCCGGGAGGCCGGGCGGGCGGCCGCCGCCGGCTGACCCCCACTCCCCTGCCGATCCTGGGATTCCGATTTTGGCGACCCCACACTTGCGATATTGTCGTTAGGTAAGCCTTACCTGACCGCCCAGCCGGTTGGCCCCCGGCCGCCGGCACCTGCCCGAGAGAGGCACCCATGCGACGAACCGTCGTCTCCCTGACCCTTGCCGCCGGCCTGGCGCTGAGCCTGGCCGCGTGCGGCGCGCCCGCCGCGGCCCCGACCTCGCCGGCCGCGTCGGCGCCGGGGACCTCGGACCCGGCCACCACCGACAGCTTCCCGGTCACCGTCAAGCACGCCTACGGCGAGACCGTGATCGAGAGCAAGCCCGAGCGGGTGGCGACGGTCGCGTGGTCGAACCACGACACCGCTCTGGCCCTCGGGGTCGTCCCGGTCGGCATGGCCGCCCAGACCTACGGCGTGACCGACGGCAGCGGCGTCCTGGAGTGGACGGCTGCCAAGCTCAAGGAGCTCGGCGCCGAGACCCCCGTCCTCTTCGACGAGACCGACGGGATCAACTTCGACGCGGTCAACACCGTCGAGCCGGACGTGATCCTGGCCGGCCTCTCCGGGCTCACCCAGGAGGAGTACGACACCCTGAGCGCGATCGCACCGACGATCGCCTTCCCCGGCCTCTCGTGGGGGACGTCCTGGCGCGACACCATCAAGGTGAACTCCGCCGGGCTCGGCATGGCGGCACAGGGCGACGCGCTGATCGCCGACCTCGAGGGCCAGATCCAGACCGCGGTCGCCGCCTACCCGCAGATCGCCGGCAAGACGGCGGCCTTCCTCTACATCAACCCCACCGACTTCGGCACGATCGGCGTCTACACCACCAACGACGCCCGGGTGGCCTACCTCTACGACCTCGGCATGACCGCCCCGGCCAGCGTCGCGTCCCTCTCGGAGGGGTCGACCTCGTTCTACGAGGACATCAGCGCCGAGAACGCCGACACCCTCGCCGACATCGACATCATCTTCACCTACGGCACCCCCGAGCTGCTCACCAAGCTCCAGGCCGATCCGCTGATCGGCTCGATCCCCGCCATCAAGCGCGGCTCGGTCGCCCTGGTCGAGGACGGCACCCCGCTCGCCGCCGCGGTCTCCCCGCCGAGCGCGCTGTCGCTGACCTGGGGCCTGGAGGAGTACCTCGCGCTGGCGGCCGCCGCGGCCGACAAGGTGGCATGACCCTCACCGCGCCGGCGCCCAGCCGTGCGCCCGCCCCCGCGGCGGACGCACGGCGGCGTCGGCGCGCCCTCGCGGTCGGGGTCGGGGTCGTCGCCCTGCTCGGCGGCGTCGCGCGCGCGCTCGCGGGCGGCGCCCGCGAGGGCGCCCTCGCCGACCTCCGCAAGGAACGCGCTAAGGTCGTCGCGGCCGAGTAGATTTCAAGGGACACGCAAGATGGGCAAGCCAACCGGCTTCCTCGAATACGAGAAAAAAGAGCGCGGCTACGAAAAGCCGGATG
>JAVHXR010000356.1 GCA_031119515.1 Propionicimonas sp. | reverse complement strand
TGGGACGGCTGGGACGTCAGGGGCGGCCTCCGCGACGCCTTCGACGTCCCGGTGTACGTCGACAACGACGCCAACATGATGGCGATCGGCGAGCACGCCCTGGCCTGGAAGGACACCCGCGACCTGCTGTTCGTGAAGTTCGCCACCGGGGTGGGCCTGGGAATCATCCTCGACGGCCAGATCCGGCGCGGAGCCCAGGGCTCCAGCGGCGACATCGGCCACGTCCGGGTGCCCGGCGGGCCGCCCAACCTGTGCCACTGCGGCGGCACCGGCTGCCTGGAGGCGGTGATCGGCGTGCAGGTGCTGGCCGACCAGCTGCGGGCGGCCGGCTTCGCCGTCCGAACCGGTTCGGACATCGTCGGACTGGTCAGGTCGGGAGAGAAGGCCGCGGTCCAGGTGATGCGGGAGGCCGGCCGGACCGCGGGCGAGGTTCTGGCCGGGGTGGTGTCGCTGCTGAACCCGTCGGTGATCGCCGTCGGCGGCATCCTCGCCCAGGCCCACGAGCAGCTGATCGCCGGGATCAGGGAGACCGTGTACGCCAAGTCGCTGCCGCTTGCCACCCAGGACCTGCGGATCGTCGCCTCGGTGGCAGGCCCGAGGGCGGGCATCATTGGGGCGAGCACGCTGGTGAGCGACCAGGTGCTGTCGGCGGGCGCCGTGGAGGCACTCGTCGAGGGGCGCAACGCGCTGGCGGTCTAGAGACATCGCGCCCGGTCGTGCGGCCGGGCGCCGGGGAGCTGGAGCCGGCCCAAGGGCGGGACGGCGACAGGGAGAGGTTGGGCGATGCGGCGGGTGCTGGTGGTGCGGGGCGGCTGGGAGGGCCACTCCCCCGAGGCCGTGACGGACGAGTTCGTGGGCTTCCTCGCCGACGAGGGCTTCGACGTCGTGGTGGAGGACAGCCTCGAGGTCTACGCCGACACCGAGTTCATGGCGTCGTTGTCGCTGGTGGTCCAGTCCTGGACACAGGGCGACATCCTGGCCGACGAGTTCCGCGGGCTCCGCGACGCGATCTGTGCCGGCACCGGCTTCGTCGGCTGGCACGGTGGCGTGCTGGACGCGTTCCGGCAGACGGCCGAGTTCGGCCAGATGATCGGCGGCGTGTTCGCAGCGCACCCGCACGGGATGGTTCCCCACCGGGTCCAGGTGACCGACGCCGGCCGCGGGCATCCGATCACCGCCGGGATCGGCGACTTCGAGCTCACCACCGAGCAGTACTGGGTGCTGGCGGACGGGCTGTCCACGGTACTGGCGACGACAGGGATAGTTCCCCGGCCGGGCGATCCGTGGGCCGAGCCCTACCTCGCCCCGGTCGCGTGGACCAGGCAGTGGGGGCGGGGACGGATCGTCGTGTCCACCCTCGGCCACGGCGTGGCCGAGTTGCGGGTCCCGCAGGTTCGCGACCTCACCGAACGTGCGCTGATCTGGGCGGCGGCCCGCTAGGCCCTCCGGCCCGTCAGTCGCAGTCGACCAGGCCGTGGGCCTGCTTCAGCGCCAGCACCCTTGCAGCCGACTCGACCAGCCGCGCGGCGAACTCCTGGTCGTCCGCGGCCCGCTCCACCAGCCCCTCGGCCATGTCGCCGGCGACCGCGGGGTCGACACTGATCGCCAGGTCGCCGCCGGCGGCGAGGAAGCGGACGGCGCGCTCCCGCGCCGGCACTCCGGCGAGCGCCTTCGCGGCTCCCAGGTCGTCGCTGACGACGACGCCGTCGAAGCCGGCGTCACGCAGCAGCGCCACCACCGCCGGTGAGAAGCCGGCGATCGCGTCGGGGTCGATCCTCCGGTAGACCGCCGAGGACACCATCACGGCCTCGGTGCCCGCGGCCAGCGCGTCCCAGAACGGCACCAGCAGGTCGCTGTCGGCAGTCGTGGTGTCGTCGACCACGTCGTCGGCGAAGTCGGTGTTTCCCTTGACCGCACCGAGACCCGGGAAGTGCTTGACCGCTGTCGCGACGCCCCCGGCGTGCATCCCGGCGAGGAAGGCAAGGACGTGGCGGGAGACCTTCTCGGGGTCGGTGCCGTAGCCGCGGCGCAACCCCGCCACCGGCTCGTTGGCGGAGACGTTCCGGCGGGGGACGACGTCGGCGACCGGGGCGAGGTTGAGCTGCACGCCGGCCGCGACGAGCTGCTCGGCCCATTCGGTGGCGCGCTCGGTCAGCTCGTCGGGCGACCAGCGAGCCTGCTCCGCGGCGGACGGGATGGTGGAGAAGCCGGTTCCCTTCAGCCGCTGGACCAGCCCGCCCTCCTGGTCGACCGCGACCAGGATCCCGAGGTCACCGGCGAGGTCCTGGAGGGAGTCGGTCAGGGCCGCGGTCTTGCTGACGCCGCGCGCCGAGCCACCCATCAGGATCACCGCCCCGAGGTGGTGGTCGGTGATCGCCTTCCGCTCGGCCCGGTCCAGCGACCCGGCCACCCCCACCATGACCACCTGGCCGGCGCGTTCGGCCGGGCTGAGCTCCTCGGCGGTGGCCCGGCAGGTCGGCGTCGGGCTCGGGCTCGGGGTCGGGGTCGCCGGGGGCGTGGCGGCAGGGCTCGTCGTCGATCGGGTCGGGAGCGGCGGGTTCGAGCCGGGCGGTTCGGGTGGCGTCACCGCGCAGCCGGCGAGCAACCCGGTCACGGCCACGACCATCACCCACCGCCTCATGGCGCCAGCGGCAGGTCCAGCAGCGCGTTCTCGACCACCTCGGCCAGCGCCGGGTGGATCCAGTACTGGCCGCCTGCCGTCGCCGGCGCTGTCAGCCCGAAGCTCATCGCGCCGACCAGCGGCTGGAGCAGGTTCGCGGCGTCGGGACCGATCACGTGGGCGCCCAGCAGCAGCCCGGTGCCCGGATCGGCGAGCAGCTTCACGAAGTGGTCCGAATCCTCCATCGCCCAGCCGTAGGCAACGCTGGAATAGTCCCGGACGGCACTCACGAAACGGGTGCCCGCCTCCCGCAGCGACTGCTCGGTCGCTCCCACCCACGCCACCTGGGGGCCGCTGAACACCGCCTGCGGGATGAACCGGTGGTCGGCCTCGACAAGGTCGTCGGGGTGGAGCAGGTTGTGGCGCACGACGCCCGCCTCGTGGTTGGCGACGTGCTTGAGCATCACCGGCGACGAGACGTCGCCCAGCGCCCAGATCCCGTCCGCCGTGGTGCGCTGGTAGGCATCGACGACGATCCGGCCGTCGGCGTCCAGGTCGACCCCGGTCGCGGCCAGGTTGAGGGTGTCGCCGTTGGGGATCCGGCCGAGCGCCAGCAGCACCCGCTCGCCCTCGAAGAAGTACTCCACCCCGTCGGCGTCGACGGTACCCACGATGATCCCGTCGGAGGTGGCCTCGAGGGCGGCGACGGTCTGGCCCAGGCGCAGCGTCACCCGGCGGCTGAGCAGCTGGGTGAAGCGCTCACCGATCGCCTCGTCAGCCCGGCGGAGCAGCCGGTCCCCCCGGTTCAGCAGGGTCACGCTGGTGCCGAGGGCGGCGAAGATGTGGGCGAACTCCGCGGCCACCGAGCCACCGCCGACGATCACGAGGCTGCGTGGCAGCTCCGGCAGCCGCATGATGTCGTCCGAGGTGTGGACC
>JAVHXR010000355.1 GCA_031119515.1 Propionicimonas sp. | reverse complement strand
CAGCTACGTCGTCAAAGCTCTGGCAGACCCCGACCATCGGGTGCCACTGGAGGGACCGGAGATTGCCGCCGTGCGCAGGGTGGCGAACCCGCTCGGCGTCGGATGGGCAGCCGAAACGCACTTCCTCATGGGCGACGACCGCTTCGTCTGGGGTCAGGAGTTCGAACGCGCGCTTGGCCTTCGTGGGGCCGACGACCAAGTCCCGGTGAGGGTCAGCGAGGTGCGAGCTTGGATCGAGGCGGTAACCCCGTCCAAGGGGTTGCGGCCAGAGGTGGCCGACCTCGTGATCCTGGCGTGGGCGGAACTTCGGCAGCGTTCCTGGTACAACCACGGCGCCCCGATCCCCACGCCAAAGCCCGGCGAGCTGCGTCCCGAGATGGAGTTGCGCATCCAGCCGATGCCAACCGCCGACGAGTGGCGGCGCGCGACGACCAAAGCAGGCGGACTATTCGGTATCGCGGCAGGGGCTTACATCACTCCGACCGAGGTCGCCTCGTTCGCGCAGAAGGTCAAGGATGCAGTCACCGCCGCCGATCAGCCGGCCTACAGGCTGGTCACGGCGATAGCCGAGGCCCGATCCCATCTCGGGCTCACCGACGCGGCGCCAATCGGCAGACAGGCAACCGCCGAGGCAACGGCTGCGTTGTGCGAGCAGCTTCGCCAGCTCAACGGCCTGGACCTCATCCGGCGCCTGGCCGATGCCACCATCGAGCAGCCGGCCATCGCGGGTCGCTCACTGTCCAGCGCCCCCCAGGTCACCAGTACTCTCAACGGCTTCGACTGGAACCGACTCGCACCCCTCAAGGCGGCCTCGGAGGGCGAAGGCACGACCGCAGACAAGGCAGCCAAGATCATCGAGACCGTTCGCACCGCCGTCGAGTCTGACGAGTTCACCACGTCCATCGCGACCGCCTTGCGGCAGGCCGACAGCGACATCTTCGAGTGGATGCGCGCCCAGGTCCCAGCACCGCACCCTGGCCCCACGCCTCCCGTCCCTCCGCGTACGACTCCACCGGCAGCAGGGCGACGGCGCTTGAGCGCTGGGGAGCCGGTGACTGCGGTCGCCGAGGAGATCGAGAGCTTCCGGCGCGAGCATGAGGGCCGCGAGGTCACCGTGGAATGGCGGCTCGAGGAATGACACCGACCGGAGCGCCGGTCACCACCGCGATGGCCCGAGCGCTCATCGACCAGGCGCGCAGCAAGGGGTACTCCGAGGGAGTGCTCGGATTCCGCGCGCCCGTTGCAGGGGTCGAGCCGTCCTCCTTCGACTACTCGGGTCAGCCCGTCAAGCTTGTCCCCTGCGTGTCGAGCCTCGCCGCTCGTGAAGCGATCCTGGAGCGCGCCGAGAACAGCTGGCTCGTCCTGGTCACCGACCGAAGTGACGAAGACCTCGGAGCTGGCCTGCTCGCGCACGTGATCGGCCAGCGGCTCCGCACTCCGGACGCCTGGCAGGCTGTCCAGCTGAGGTTCGCCGCCACCGGCCTGGACACTCTTCTCGTCAGCGGCCCTCAGCACCGCGAGGTCGCCACCGGTCTGCTCGACGCCACTCCTGCCGGCGGCTGGCCACCGGCTCCAGCGGGGGTACTGAGCCGCGATCACGCATTTGGAGCTGTCGCCAGGGCGTGGCTCGAGGTGCCGGACGGGCCGCTAGAGCTGCTTGGGGTGCTGGACTGGACGATGCGCCGCAACATCGTCAGCAGGATCGCCGACCTGCGTGAGTTGGCAGGCGACGCCCTCACCGACGCCGTGCTGGCGTGGATCGCCTCAGCCGCGGGTGTGGTTGCTCAATTGGTGACCCGCCTGATCGCCAACGGCTCGCTTGCGGACCTTGTGCCTCTCGGTCTGGTGCTGGATGGGCTCGCGGTCTCTCGGGACCCTCAGGCCCCTGTCGTGAACGCGCGACTCGAACATCGCTGGCGTCCCATGCCCGCCGACGCGCTCGCGGCGGTCGGGCCTGCAGCAACCGCTGTCGTTTCTTCCCGGCTCGACGATCCCCGCAGACGTGACGATGCAGCTCGCGTACTTGCCCGCGCCGACGACCTCATCCGGGAGGCCCAGGGCGAGGCGCTCATGGTCACCTCGGATCTGCTGCGCACCGGTTTGGTGCAGCGGCTGAGGAACCTCGCTGGCCTCCTGAGCAGTGGCCCACTGGCACGCATGCCCCAGATCGAACAGGCATGGGAAGCCGTCAACCAACACGCCCTCGCCGCAAAGGACCCGTCCCATGGCGCGATCCACGCCGCGATCCGCCTACTGCGGTGGCTGTCATCGCTACCCGAGACCGAGAACACCGACCTCGCCACGCTCGCCCGGCGTCAGGCCAGCGTTGATGCATGGGTCGACTCGGCAATCAACGACGCCGCCACCGGGGTCGACGACCGCGCCGTCGCCGCCGCTCTGGAACACGTCCTCACCCTCGTGACCGTGGAACGCGACAAGCACGACACCGCATTCGGGGCGGCGCTCGCCACGGCAACGGCCGCCGAAGCAGGTGTAGCCAGCGGCAGGCTGGACCATGCTGATGGGCCGGTCTACCTGTTGGAGCAGCTACTTGCAGCAGTCGTGATCCCGACCGCTAAGAAGACCCCGACCCTGCTGCTCGTCCTTGACGGACTCAGCACCGGGGTCGCGACCGAGGTCATCAACAGCGCTACCCAGCGGCTCGACCTGGCGATGTCCGAGGCTCTCCTGCCGAAGCAGACCCGGCGGGCCGCAGCGGTTGCCGTCCTCCCGACAGTCACAGAGGTCAGTCGCACGTCGTTGCTGTGCGGTGAGCTCACCACCGGCGACCAATCCACTGAGCAGGCTGGCTACACCCGGGTCACCACCGCCCACGGGCTCGGCCGGTCACTCCTGTTCCACAAGCGCATCCTCGACACCAGCCGCCCCGGCTTCGCTGTCTCCGACACCGTCCGCGAGGCCATCACCGACACCGTCGGCCACCAGCTTGTCACCTGCGTACTCAACACTATCGACGACGCACTCGATCGCAGCGATCCCTCAGGCACCACTTGGACGGCAGATGCCGTCAAGCACCTTGTCCCGCTGCTCCAGCTCGCCCGCGACACCGGGCGCGTGGTCATCATCACTGCCGATCACGGCCACATCGTGGAGCGACGTCTCGGCAACCAGCGGAGCTACCCCGGCACCGCGAACGCACGCTACCGTCCGGTGACTGCGGACCTCGGCGCCGACGAAGTGCTGGTCAGCGGTAGTCGGGTCTTGACCGCGGACCACCAGGTCGTTCTCGCTGTCTCCGAACGCCTCCGCTACGGACCCCTCAAGGCGGGCTACCACGGTGGGGCGGCGCCAGCCGAAGCGGTCGTCCCGATCGTGCTGCTTGTCCCGTCCGCCGTTGACGACAAGACCTGGAAGCTCGCGCCTCCCCAGGAACCAGACTGGTGGCTCGGCTCGGTCGTCGAGCCGGCACAGGCTCCTCGACCCTCCGAGCCGACCGCTCCACAGCCGCAGCTGTTCGGCGAGCCTGCTACGGTCACAGAACGCTGGACGGCGCTTCTGGACAGCCGCGAGTACAAGGCGCAGCGCAAGGTCGCAGGG
>JAVHXR010000354.1 GCA_031119515.1 Propionicimonas sp. | reverse complement strand
GGGGTCCTGGGCTCATCGGACGATCATCAAGCCCAAACCCGACCACGAGTACGACGCCGACATCCTGCTGTGCGTCGACGAGAACTCAGAGTGGGCCGACGACAAGGCCCAGTACATCGAGAAGCTGTACTGGGCGCTCGGCCGATCCGGCTACCCGAGTCGGCACCGCAAGACCCGCTGCGTCCGCGTCGAGTACGCCAATGACTGCCACGTCGACCTGGTGCCTTACGTCACCACCTCCGACGGCAACCACATCGTCAACCGGCTCGATGGGACCTGGGAGGACACCAATCCCGAGGGGTTCACCGCGTGGATGGCGGAACGAGACGAGATGACCAACCGCAACTTCCGCAAGGCGGTCCGGCTCCTGAAGTACGTCCGCGACCACCGCGGGTACTTCACCGGCACCCGGTCGATCATCCTCACCACCCTGCTCGGCAATCAGGTCAGCTACTGGACGAAGATCGCCGACCCATCGGCATACAGCAGTGTCCCGAACACACTCGTTACGCTCACCGAAGAACTCAACGACTGGCTGCAGGCGCGACCTAGCATGCCGGACGTGGAGGACCCGTCTTCACCGGGGACGTTCTTTACCCCCCACCGCTGGTCCGAACAGTCCTACCAACACTTCCGCAATCGCATCGCGACACTCGCACCCGACATGCGAGCCGCGCTCGACGAACCCAACGCCGACAAGAGCGCCGACAAGTGGCGGGTCGTGTTCGGCGACGACTTCAAGAAGGAGACGACCGAAAGCAAGTCCGCCAGCCCGTTTCCCACGCACGCGGCGGGCAGCGGTGCGACCTTGTCAAGCGTCAGCCACTTCGGGCGGGCCGGATGACGCACCGTCGTAACCACGGCAGACCCCGCGACGACTGGCAGTCCGTGTTCGTTGCCGGCCTGCGCGACGCCGCCGTGAGCTACCCGGACACCATCCGCAGAGTGGAGCCAGCGAAGACGGTCGACGACTGGGTCATCAGCTTGCTGACGCTCAACACCGAAGCGATGCGACCGGGTGTGGGCGGACTTAAGGTCCAGCCCGAGGAACAGGTGGTAATTGCGGTGCCGTCGGACCCGATGACGCCCCCGACAGTCCTGGTCTCGCACGACCGGTTCGATGGTTACCCGCACGTGCTGACCAACCATGAACTCTGCATCTTCCTCGATCCGTCGCGCGAGTGGAATCCGGAGGCTGGTGCGATCGGTTTCTTGGACCGGCTCTTCCGATGGTTCGAAGAGGCAGTGGCGGGTGCGTTCGACCCGGAGACGGCGCTCTTCCATCCCGTCGGCGGCCGGGCGCACTTCGGGCCGGGCACTCCGATGATCGTCTGCCGCCAGGAGATCCCCTTCGAGAAGGATCTGGCGTTCGCCCACCTGGTACAGGTAAGCGCGACCCGCCGCGACCTTCTCGCCGACAGCGACGGCGCCGACACCACCGAGCGGATCCTTGCCATCCGTGCACCCGAGCCCCTCCACCACGGGCCCGGCAGCACAGTGACAGCGCTGCTCAGCCGCCTGGGCACACTCGGGCCTGCAGCGATGGACGCCCTGGTCGCACGGGTTCACCGACGTGACGTCAGCGACCACACCCACATCCTGGTCGGCGTACCACGGCCTGACGGACGATCCCGCTACCTGCTCGTCGGCAGGCTCCAATCGGGCGCCGACAAGGAAACCTCGCGGCAGGTGATCGGCGAAATGGGCATCGAGTGGTGCACTCTGTCGGATGAACGCCCGAGTGTCTCGACTCGACGGGACCAGTCGCGCCCCGTTAGTGCCTTCCGGGGCAAACACGTCGCCGTGCTGGGGTGTGGCGGTCTAGGATCGTGGATCGCTGAGTTCGTCGCCCGGGCCTCCCCTGCATCCATCAGCCTGTTCGACTACGCGAAGGTGACCGGCGGGTTGCTCGTCCGCCAGAACTACACCGATGCGGACGTCAGCAATCGAAAGTCGGTGGCGCTCGCCGAACGCATCCGACAGATTGCGCCAAACCTGGACATCATCGTCGACCCGGCAGATGGACTCGCCGCGCATGTCGCGGAACTCCTGGCGAGGGACGACGGAATCGTGATCGACTCGACGGTCAGCGTCGCTGTCGCACAGGTGCTGGAGCGGGTGGTCCCCGCTGGCAAGCGGCGAGGACTGCAGGTGCAGGTTGCGACGGACGTCGCTACCGGCTCGCTCGGTCTGGTGGTTGTTGCCGCGCCCGGCCAGTCTTCTGGTCCGCGGGCGCTCGACGAGTCCGCCGGCACGCAGGTGAAGAAGACCGCCGAACTCGAGCCTTATCTGACGTTCTGGGAACCGCGCGCCAGCGATGAGTTCATTCCGAACAAGGGCTGTTCGTACCCGACGTTCCATGGATCAGCCGCTGACATGGCGGCCATCGCCGCCGAACAGGTGAACCTGATCGCGCAGCACATCGGCACAGGTGAGTCCGCCGTGCATCTGTTTGCACTCCCGCACACCGGAGTCGAGCCACCTCACCGCGTACTCGCACCGTGAGTCCAGTCCGGCTTCGGGCCAAGACCGTGATTCGCGGTCCGTGCTGGCGCCGGGGGCGGCAACAATGCCACCGCACCGGGGCTCGGAACGGAGGCCGTCCTGGCGCCGCTTCCGTCTGGTCTGACGACCGCCACGAGTCACTGCAGAACGCGAACGCGCTCGGTGCGGCAGATCCGGGCGCTAGGCGCTACTCCCCGACTGGCACCGGCGCGGGGGGATCGGCGTACTCGCCAAGTGCGAAGCGCAAGCGTTGGTTCATGTCACTAACCGCCTGCCGGAATGCGCGCTCGTCGTCGGATTCCGAGAGCAAGCCAACGCGTTCGAATCGCTGCCTCAGACGCGCGATCAGGCGCTCTGGCCCGGCGCCACCCCAGACCTCGCCCTCGACCACCGCCAACCAACCGATGAGTGCCTCAACGTCGCGCACATAGACCGGACGGCTAGTCAACTCGCTGTCGTCATCAGCCGCTTGGGTCATGCGGCCAGTATTCCGGCGCTCCCGTGCCCGCACCAGCCATCGATGCCTCCGTACCGGAGGCGGCAAATCCGGACGTGCCTACTGACCGCCGGCGGCCTACTTGGTGGACTTAGCGAACCAGGTGCCGGGTGGAAGGAGGGCGGGCTCGGCTCCAGTGGCGTGGGAGGCTCCAGCTCCCACTGCAAAGGCATTGAGCAGCCCGTTCGCGGGTTGGTGAGCGGCGCTCTCTCTCATCTGGGAGGATCTTCGTGGGTAGTGCGGACCAGCGAGACGTCGTGGCCTCGGTGGGACGGCTGGATGCATGGCCGAACGGATGGGGGTGACGGGTGGTCCGGGTTTCCTCGTCACGCGTCGGACTGACCCTCGCGGTGGTCGCGCTGTTGGGGTTGGTGGGTTGCGCCTCGGGCGGTGTCCCGTCGGGCAGCAACTCCTCGTCGGCGGGCGGCGTTGAGACCTCCGCAGCCACACCGACAGCACAGTCACAGACGTGGGCGGGGTATCTGGAGTCGCTGGCGAAGTCGCTGCGGATCGAAGACCCTCCCCGGGTGACCCCGATTCGAAGTGTCGCCCCGGAAG
>JAVHXR010000353.1:2539-3562 GCA_031119515.1 Propionicimonas sp. | reverse complement strand
CGCGCGACGCGGCCTGACGGAGGCGCTCGGATACCCTTGCGACCATGCCGATCAGCGAAGCCCACGTCGGGCGGTCTTATCCGGCCACCCCGCCCTACCGGGTGAGCCGGGCGAAGATCGCCGAGTTCGCCACCGCGCTGGGCGACGGTGACAACCCGGCCTACGCCGGCTCGTCTCCGATCGCGCCGCCGACCTTCGCCGTCCTGCTCTCCTCGGCGGCGTGGGGGGCACTGTTCGACGACGCCGAGCTCGGACTGGCGCTCAGCCGGACGATGCACGGCGACCAGCGGTTCGCCTGGCGGCGCCCGCTGCGCGAGGGCGACGAGGTCACCGCGACGCTGACGATCGACCAGGTCCGGCTGCGCGGAGCACTCGCGATCGTCACCATCTCGGTGCTGCTCAGCACCACCTCCGGCGAGGACGTCTGCACCGCCACGTCCACCCTGATGCACACGGCGGAGGCGGCATGACCGTCGTCCCCGGCGCCGTGCTGCCCGGCTTCAGCACCACCTTCACCCGTGCCGACCTGGTCCGCTACGCGGGCGCCTCGACCGACTTCAACCCGATCCACTGGTCCGACACCAAGGCGGCAGAGCTCGGCCTGCCCGGGGTCGTCGCGCACGGCATGCTGACCATGGGCATGGCGCTGCGGGTGGTCACCGACTGGATCGGCGATCCCGGCCGGGTCCGTAGCTACGCGGTGCGCTTCACCCGTCCGGTGGTGGTGGACGAGGTGGCCGGCGGCACCGTCGAGTTCTCCGGCACCGTGACCTCCGTCGAGGACGACATCGCGACCGTCACCCTGCAGGCCGTCCACGACGGCACCAGGGTGCTCGGCGCGGCGACCGTGGAGGTGTTCGTTGGCTGAGCCGACGCTGGCCGGGTTCACCACCCTGCGGGTCGGCGGGCCGGCCCGGCGGATCCTCGCGCCGGGATCCGAGCAGGAGCTGGTCGAGGCGGTGACCGCCTGCGACCGCACCGGTGAGCCGGTGCTGGTCCTGGGCGGCGGCTCCAATCTCCTGG
>JAVHXR010000353.1:0-2529 GCA_031119515.1 Propionicimonas sp. | reverse complement strand
GGCTTCGACGGCACCGTGATCCGCACCGATGGCCTGCGCGGCGTGGAGACGGAGGATGTCGCTGCCTGTTCCGGCGCCTTCCTCAGGGTCGCGGCCGGAGAACCGTGGGACGACTTCGTCGCTTCCTGTGTCGGGCAGCGGTTCGTCGGGGTCGAGGCGCTGTCCGGGATCCCGGGGCTGGTCGGCGCCACTCCGATCCAGAACGTCGGCGCCTACGGCCAGGAGGTGTCGCAGACGATCGCGCGAGTCCGCGCGTACGACCGGCGGGCCGGCGAGGTGAAGACGCTGTTCGCCTTCGACTGCCGCTTCGGCTACCGGTCCTCGGTGTTCAAGCGGGAGCCCGGCCGCTACGTCGTGCTGTCGGTGAGCTTCCAGCTCGGGCTGGGGCGGATGTCGACCCCGGTCCGGTACGGCGAGCTCGCTTCCCGGCTCGGTGTCGAGCCGGGAGGGCTCGCGCCGCTGGCGGACGTGCGGGAGGCCGTCCTTGCCCTCCGCCGGGGCAAGGGGATGGTCCTGGACGCCGCCGACCACGACACCTGGAGCGCGGGGAGCTTCTTCACCAACCCGATCCTCACCGCCGAACAGGCGGCCGCGTTGCCCGAGCAGGCGCCGCGGTTCCCGGCCTCCCCGGCGCTGTTCGGCAAGGGCGGGACGGTCGCGGTGGCGGACGACCGGGTCAAGACCAGCGCCGCCTGGCTGATCGAGCACGCCGGCTTCGGCAAGGGCTACGGGACTCCGCCGGCGACGTTGTCGACCCGGCACAGTCTCGCGCTGACGAACCGGGGTGGAGCCACCGCCGCCGACCTGGTCGCGCTCGCCCGAGAGATCAGGGACGGGGTGGAGGCGCGCTTCGGCGTCCGGCTGGTGCCCGAGCCCGTCCTCGTCGGCATCTCCCTCGACGACTGAGACCTCGCCGACAGCCAGCCCCCGGGCGCTGGCTGTCGAGTTCAGGGGCTGGCTGTCGAGCTCAGGGGCTGGCTGTCGGTGTGTCTGCGGGGGGTCTGTCGCGGGTGGGGGCTGGCGTTGTGGGCGGTCCCCACCGGGCCGATGGGCGGAGTGTGCGGTTGGGGGTTTGCCGATAGCCAGCCCCCGGGCGCTGGCTGTCGAGTTCAGGGGCTGGCTGTCGGTGATGGAGGCTGGCTCTCGATGGTCTCGGGGAGCGCGGGAGCGCGGCGTCCGGGTTCCGGGAGCGGGTGGACGCAGCGGCCGGCCCGGGTGGCTGGTCGCGTAGGCTGGTCCGCGGCCACCGAAAGGAAGACAGTGAGCATTCTGGCGAGCGTCCCGCTGGCGCCCCGCGACCCGATCCTCGGCCTCACCGAGCAGTTCGCGGCCGATCCGCGTCCCGGCAAGGTGAACCTGGGCGTGGGGGTGTACCTGGACGAAACCGGGAAGGTGCCGCTGCTGGACTGTGTCCGGGAGGCCGAACAACGGCTCGCCGCCACACCCTCACCGCGCGGCTACCTCCCGATCGACGGGCTGCCCGCCTACAACAAGGCCGTGCGTGACCTGGTCTTCGGAGCCGACAGCGAGGCGGTCGCGGCCGGCCGGGTCGTCACCATCGAGGCGCTCGGGGGCACCGGTGCGCTCAAGATCGGCGCCGAGTTCCTCAAGGTGTCCGGTGCGCGGCGCCGGCTCCTGATCTCCGACCCCTCGTGGGAGAACCACCTGGCGCTGTTCACCAGGGCCGGCTACGAGGTCGGCAGCTACCGGTACTACGACCCCGCCCGCCGTGCGATCGACCTCGACGGGATGCTCGCCGATCTGGCGGCCGCCGAGCCGGGCACGGTCGTCGTGCTCCACGCGTGCTGCCACAACCCGACCGGGTACGACCTCTCCGCCGACCAGTGGGAGCAGGTCGCGGAGGTGGTCGTCGAACGTGGCCTCGTCCCGTTCCTCGACCTGGCCTACCAGGGCTTCGCCGACGGTCTCGAGCCGGACGGCGCGGTGCCGCGGCGGTTCGCCGGGCTCGGCATCCCAGTGCTGGTCGCGTCCTCCTTCAGCAAGAGCTTCAGCCTGTACGGCGAGCGGATCGGTGCGCTCAGCATCGTCGCCGCGGACGCCGAGGAGGCCGCGCGGGTGCTCTCGCAGGTGAAGGTCGCCGTCCGCACCACGTACTCCAACCCGCCCACCCACGGCGCGGCCCTGGTCACCACGGTGCTCGCAGACCCGACCCTGCGCGCCCGGTGGGAACTCGAACTCGCCGGGATGCGGGAGCGGATCAAGGCGATGCGCAAGGAGTTGCGCGCCGGACTGGAGGCCAGCGGCGTCGACGACATGGAGTTCGTCACCGACCAGGTGGGGATGTTCAGCTACTGCGGCCTGACGACCGACCAGATGCGCGAGCTGCGCGAAACCCACGGGATCTACGGCACGGATGCCGGCAGGATCTGCGTGGCGGCGCTCAATCCCGGTAACGTCGGGGAGGTGGCGCGGGCGATCGCAGCGGTGCGGTGAGGGTCGGGAGGTCAGGTCCCGGCACCCGCCGGCCCCGGTTCGACTCACTTCGCCAAACCACGTATGATCTTGATC
>JAVHXR010000352.1:1272-3566 GCA_031119515.1 Propionicimonas sp. | reverse complement strand
GCTTCCTGCTCAGCCCCGCCGCGACCTGCAACCTCCAGGTCAGCTTCGAACCGATCAGCACCGGCGTCAAGACCGCCCGCCTCTTCCTGGTCGGCGACGGCGACGGTGGTGTCCAGATAACGCTGAGCGGGGTCGGGCTCGAACCCGAGTTCGGGTCGCGTTCCCGCGACGTGCTGGCCGGGCTCGGCCCCGCGCCGCTGCAGGCCGGGGACCTGCTGCCCGTCGGCACCGGCGGTGGCTGGCTCCCGTCCGCCTACCAGGTTCCCGAGCCCGTCCTGGACCGGACGCTCGCAGTCCTGCCCGGGCCCCGCACCGACTGGCTGGCCGAGCCGGGTTCGCTCGCGGGCGAGTGGGAGGTCTCGCCGCACAGCGACCGGGTCGGCGTCCGGCTGGTCGGGCGGCGACTGGCGTGGGCCGGGGACAGGATCGGCACCGAGCTGCCGAGCGAGCCCGTCGTGCGGGGGGCGGTCCAGCTGCCGCCGGGCGGGCTTCCGGTGGTGTTCGGCCCCGACCACCCCACCACCGGGGGCTACCCGGTCGTCGGCGTCCTCACCGAGGCCGCGGGCGACGCGCTCGCCCAGGTCCGGCCCGGCGAGCGGGTGACGTTGCGGTGGGTCAGTTCGTGACGGTCAGGATCCCGGAGGCCGGCTGCAGGCCGCCCACGCTGGTCGCCGCGTCCACTGCGAGCGTCCAGGTGTAGTCGCCGGCGGCGACCAACTCGCCGGAGGCATCGCGGCCGTCCCAGCTCAGCCCACGGATCGAGCCCGCCGTCGCGGCGGCGACCGGAAGCCGGGCCACCACCGTGCCGGCGGCGTCGGCGACCTGGAGCGTGCCCGCGGCGGTGGGTGCGGTCAGGTCGAACTGGGGCGCCCAGGTGTGAGCGCCGTCCGCTGTCAGGGCGGACGCACCGATGGTGCCCAGCAGGCGCGGGACCGGGGCGGGCAACCCCTCGATCCTCCCCACCCACGCACCGTCAAGTCCCGACCAGGCGACCGTGCGCGCACCGTCGGTGGCCACGTCGTAGCGCTCGTCGAGGTCGAGCTGGAACTCCTCCCCGGTCGCGAGCACCCGCAGGCGTGCCGGACCCTCCGGCTCGACCAGCAGCGCCCAGCCGTCCCCCAGGAGCACCCGCGCGGGCTGGCCCAGTTCGATCGCCTCGCCGGTGCGGTAGTTGAACAGCATCGAGGCGTAGCTGTTGCCGGCGAGGTAGGGGACGTGGAGCCACTCCCCCCACATCGTCCAGTCGGTGTTGCGGTAGACCCGTCCGGCGGTGTCGGGAAGCTCCACCGGCACCGGGTCGTCCCCCGGGCGCTCGAGGTCGCGCAGGGCGAAGGTGCGACCGGCCGCCTCCGCCGGCGCGCTCGCCTCGACCACCAGGCTGCCGAACAGCGCCATCACCTGCCCGACGTCGTAGGCGTGCCCGTCCGCGCGCAGCACCTGCTGGTGGGTCTGGTCCACCCGCTCCGTCAGGAGCGCGTACGGACCGCTCAGCACCCTGAGCCAGGTCCGGCGGTCCGGCTCGACCCGCGCGGTCTCGGCGAGCTGGTCGTAGAAGACCAGCTGCAGCTCGCCCTCCTCGGCCGACTGCAGGGCGGTCCGGTCCCCGCTGACCCGGAGTTCGCCGACGTCGCGGTCGGCGAGCACGACCTCGGTGCCCAGCTCGTTGCCGGACAGCGACCTGACCCCGGTCCGCCGCTGGGTGGCGCCCGAGGATCCCGGTCGCTGCTGGATGTACGCCACCCGGTCCGCCGCGAGCGCCATCGCGCCGGGAGCGGACGGGACCGCGGGGGCGACGAACAGCGGCTCTGCCGCTCCGGCGTCGGTGACGATCGCGGCATAGGCCGGTTCCCCGCCGTCCGGGTGCAGTACCGCCATCGGCGCCTCGGTGTCGCGGTACGGCAGCCACTCCCAGCCGGTCACGCCGGTCGACACCTGGCTCACCCGCCCGCCGCGGACGAACCACCGGCGGCGGACCTCGCCGTCCTCGCTGGCGAACGAGACCTGGTCGGCGCCGTCGGAGGTGGTGAGGGTGGCGCCGAAGGCGCGGTCCCGATCCTCCCCGGTGGCGATCGTGGTGCACTGCGCAGCCTCCGGGGCTGACACCTCTGCCCGGCAGAGCCGCAGCCGGTCTGCGGTGCCGGCGAGGTAGTGGATCCGGTCGGCGCTGACATCCACCGCCACCAGGCCCGGCACCTCCACCGCGGCCGCGGTCCCGGTAGGCCCTACCGGCCCGATCACCAGGTAGCTGCCGCCGGCAGCGGCCGCGCTGCCGACCGCGTACTGCCCGTTGCGGG
>JAVHXR010000352.1:0-1262 GCA_031119515.1 Propionicimonas sp. | reverse complement strand
CCGACCGCGTCGGCCGCCCGGTACGTCGGGAAGCCGCGGTTCGACCGGGAGCGCCTGCGTCCCGGTCACGTCGAAGATCCGGGAGTCGTTGAGCACCACGAGCGTCCCGATGTAGTCGATCGGGAACACCGAGACGTCGAAGTCGCCGTCGGGCGGGAGCTCCGGATCGAGGTCGTAGTCGAGGGTGGAGATCTGGCCGGAGACCGGGTCCCACCGCTGGAACCCGCTGAAGGAGTAGTCCGGCTCCGGTTCCTGCCTGACCCCGACGAAGGTGCCGCGGTAGCCGATGAACGAACCGAAGCCCCCCGCCTCGGCGCGCGGGGCGAGCCCGGCCGGGACCTCGTGCCAGGTGCGTCCGTTGTCCAGGGTGTAGCGGGCCGGGTCGTCGGAGCCGTCCCCCTCGACCAGGAAGGTGGTGCCGGTCCCGGCAACCGGCTTCAGGCTGCCGGGGATGTGCACGTTCGGGATCTGGGCCGCCTCGACGAGCCGCACCCTCGCCGGTGCGGCGGTGGCGGGGTCGGGCGGCGGATCCACCGGACCCGCGGAACAGCCGACCGCGAGCGTCAACGCGGCGGCGGCCACGGCCAGGCCGGCCGGCCGCGCGCCGGCCGATCGACCGATCCGCTCCCGGACCGGGCCGGAACGCTCCCGCCGACGCTCCACCCGGTCTCCTCCCGCGGTCGAACCAGTCATCGCCCAACCTACGCGCCAGCGACCCGTTTCGTGGCGGCCCGGCCGCAGAAGAAGCCAGCGGCCGTCCGGCGAGCCGGGAGCCAGGCTAGGGACGCAAGCCGGCCAGGCCGGCTCGCCAGGCGAACGGGCCGAGGGAGGCGACCCGCAGCGACGCGGCGGCCGCGCCGAAGGCCAGCGCCTCCAGCCGTGGACGGCCGGCGGCGAGGGCGAACGCGTAGCCGCCGTGCAGCACGTCACCGGCGCCGAGGGTGTCCACCGCCTCGGTCTTCGGCACCTGGAGGTCTCCCGACTCCCCGGCCGTCCACCACCGCAGCGGCCCGGCGCCGTGGCTGACCGCCACCAGGACCGGCCCCCAGCCGAGCAGCGCCCGGGGCGGCAGCCCGGACGGGTCGGCGTAGTCGGCCGAGCAGATCACGTCGCTCGCCAGCGGCCACAGCTCGTCCAGGACAGGCTTGTGCGATCCGGCGTCCACCACCACCGGGACGCCGGCCGCTCCGCCCGCCCGCGCCGCCGCCGTCGCCAGCGCGTCATGGTGGCCGTCCAGCAGCACCACGTCCGCCCCTGCGGCG
>JAVHXR010000027.1:7435-14269 GCA_031119515.1 Propionicimonas sp. | reverse complement strand
GTTCGGCGCGGACCGGCTTCAATCCTGGCGTCGAAGTCGCGGCCTTCTGCAGGGCGGTGACTGCGCCGGCGTCGCTGTCGAAGGCGTTGACTTTTGCCTTCGCCGCCAGCCGTAGCGCAAAGGGGCCGACGCCGCAGAACAGGTCGAACGCCCGCTCGCCGGGCTGGGGGTCGAGCGCGGTGACCACCGCCTCGGTGAGGACCCGGGGCGCCAGCCGGTGGCTCTGCCAGAAGCCGTCGGTGGCGACCTCGAACCGGCGCCGCCCCACCCGCTCGGTGACCGTCGCGGGCACCCGGGCCCGGTCGGCGACCAGCTCGCCGGAGCTCGCCGCCACGCCCAGCACCTCGGCGGCGCCCGCCGGGGCACGCCCGGGCCTGGCGATCGCGTCCGCGGCGATCCGGCAGCCCTCCGGCGGCAGCGGCACCACCTCCTCGGAGCGGTGCCGCCGCAGGCCCAGCCCGCCGTCGGCCGTCCGCTGGTAGCGCATCCTGGTCCGCCAGCCGAAGCCGTCGTCGAAACCCTCCACCTCACCGTCGAAGCGGATCCCTGCGTGGTGCTCCAGCAATTCGGCGACGACCCGGCGCTTCAGCTCCCGCGAATCCGGCGCGGCGAGGTGCTGGAAGTCGCAGCCCCCGCACTCCCCCGCCACCGGGCAGGGCGGACGGCGACGCGCCGGACTCGCCTCCAGCACCTCCGCGACGTCCGCCCGCGCGAACTTCGACTGCACCTCGGTCACCCTGAGGGTCACCAGTTCGCCGGGGATCGCGTGGCGGACGAAGACCACGACACCGTCGACCCTCGCCACGCAGTGGCCGCCGTGGGCGATCGGGCCGACCTCGACCGGTCCGGTCAGTTGTCCGGGCTCGAGCAACTGCTCACTCCCGCTTGCGGCCGTCGAGCGCCTGGCCCATCCGGACGTCGCCCTGGCCGCTGTGCCGCCAGGCGGCCGGCGAGTCCCGCTTCGCGCGGGCGATCGCGTAGCGGGAGGAGGCCAGCTGGTACGGGACCGAGGTCGTCATCACGCCCTGCATGAAGTTGAGCCTGGCCTTGAGGATGAGGCCGGTCTGGTTGTGGAGCAGCTGCTCCCACCAGTGGCCCACGATGTACTCGGGGATGTAGACGCACACCACGTCGCGCGGGTTGTCGGAGCGGAGCCCCCGGACGTAGTTGAGGAACGGCTCGACCACCTCGCGGTACGGCGAGGCGATCACCTTCAGCGGCACCCCGACGTCCTGCGCCTCCCACTCCTGCACGATCCGGCGCACCTCGTCCTCGTCGACGGCGACCGTGACGGCCTCGATGGTGCTCGCCCGCGTGGCCCGGGCGAAGTTGACCGCCCGCATGGTCGGCTTGTTGACCTCGCTGACCAGGACGACCGCACGCACCCGGCTGGGCAGCATCCTGGCATCGGTGGCGCTCACCGCGACCTCGCGGGACACCCGGTCGTAGTGGGTGCGGATCGAGCGCATCACGATGAACATCACCGCCATCGCCGCGACCGCCAGGTAGGCGCCGTAGATGAACTTCGACGCCAGCACGATCACCAGCACGACCCCCGTCGCGGTCAGGCCGACCGCGTTGATCGCGCGCGACCGGATCATCCGGCCGCGGTGCCTCGGGTCCCTCTCGGTGCGCAGGTGGCGGGTCCAGTGCCGCATCATGCCGAGCTGGCTGACCGTGAACGACACGAACACGCCGACCACGTACAGCTGGATGAGCGCGGTGACGCTGGCGTTGAAGGCCAGGACCAGCGCGATCGCGGCCACCGCCAGGGCGATGATCCCGTTGGAGTAGGCCAGCCGGTCGCCGCGGGTGTGCAGTGCCCGCGGCAGGAAGCCGTCCCTCGCCAGGATCGAGCCCAGCACCGGGAAGCCGTTGAAGGCGGTATTCGCGGCCAGGAAGAGGATCACCATGGTCGCGATGATCACGACCACGAAGCCGAGCTGGAAGTTGTCGAACACCGTCCGGGCGAGCTGGCCCATCGCGGTCTCGTGCGGGACGTCGACCGGCACGCCGTCCTGGACGAAGTAGGAGCCGCCGGTCTCGTCGATCAGCTTGAGGCCGGTCAGGTTGGCCAGCGCCACGATCCCGGCCAGCATCGTGATCGAGATCCCGCCGAGCAGCGCGAGCGTCGCGGCCGCATTGCGGCTCTTCGGCTTCCGGAACGCCGGGACGCCGTTCGAGATCGCCTCGACACCGGTCAGCGCGGCACAGCCGGACGAGAACGCCCTGGCCAGCAGCACGATCACCAGGATCCCCGAGAACGTCTCGTAGCCGGGCGCGGGCGCGATCTCGAGGTCTGCGGTGGGAGCCATCAGCGGCTCGCCGAGGACGAAGATCCGGAACAGGCCCCACCCGGTCATGCCGAGGACGGCGATCATGAACCCGTAGGTGGGGATCGCGAACAGGGCGCCGGACTCCCGCACCCCCCGCAGGTTCATCGCCATCAGCAGCAGGATCACGACCGCCGCGGCGATCCCCTCGTTCCCCTGCAGGAACGGGATCATCGCCTTCGCGTTCTGGATCCCGGAGGAGACCGACACCGCGACCGTCAGGACGTAGTCGACCAGCAGGGCGCTGGCCACCGTGAGGCCGGCCGTCGGGCCGAGGTTCACCGTCGCGACCTCGTAGTCGCCGCCACCGGAGGGGTAGGCGTGCACGGTCTGCCGGTACGACATCACCACGATCAGCATCACCACGGCCACCGCCATCGCGATCTCCCACGAGAAGCTCAGCGCCGCCATGCCGGCCAGCGAGAGCGTCAGCAGGATCTCGTCCGGGGCGTAGGCGACAGAGCTCAGCGCGTCCGAGGCGAACACCGGCAGCGCGATCCGCTTGGGGAGCAGCGTCTCGCCGAGCTGTGCGCTGGCGAGCTTCCGGCCGACGAGCAGCCGCTTCACGAGGTCGGTGACCTTCACGTCGGAGCACTCTATGCCCTCGCGGACCTAGTAGATCGCCATGGACCTGCCGATCCGGTGTAGCGTCAGCCACGTGCACATCGTGATCATGGGTTGCGGACGCGTGGGTGCCCTGCTGGCGCGTGGCCTGGAGCACCGCGACCACTCCGTCGCCGTGATCGACATCATGCAGGACGCCTTCCGCCGGCTCGGCCCCGAGTTCCAGGGCAAGACCGTCAAGGGTGTCGGTTTCGACCGGCAGGTCCTGGTCCGGGCAGGGATCGAGCGTGCGGACGGCTTCGCCGCGGTCTCCAGCGGCGACAACTCCAACATCCTGGCGGCCCGGGTCGTCCGGGAGACGTTCGGGGTGCACAACGTGGTGGCACGCATCTACGACCAGGGCCGAGCAGAGGTGTACGAGCGGCTCGGCATCCCGTCGGTGGCGACGGTGCGGTGGGCGGCCGACCAGATCCTGCGACGCCTGCTCCCCTCCGGCTCCGAGCCCCAGTGGCGCGACCCGTCCGGCCACGTCCGGCTGATCGAGGTCTACGTCCACTCCGCGTGGGTGGGCCGCACGATCGCGGCGATGGAGAGCGCAGGCCGCTGTCAGCTCCCTTTCCTGGTGCGCTTCGGCGCGGGCATGGTGCCGCACGCCGGCACGGTGTTCCAGGACGGCGACCTGATCTACGCCGCCGTGACCAACGACCAGGTGGCCGACGTCGAGGACGTCTTCGGCCAGGCGCCGGTCGAGCACTGAGAGGGAACCCATGCGCGTCGTGATCGCCGGGGCCGGCAATGTCGGCCGCTCCATCGCCCGGGAGCTGATCGCCAACGGGCACACCATCCTGCTGATCGACAGAGATCCGACCGCCATCAAGCCCGACAGCGTGCCCGAGGCCGAGTGGCTGCTGGCCGACGCCTGCGAGCTGACCTCGCTGGAGGAGGCCCGGCTCGACACCTGCGACGTCGCGATCGCCGCCACCGGCGACGACAAGGCCAACCTGGTCCACTCGCTGCTGGCCAAGACCGAGTTCGGCGTACCGCGCACCGTCGGCCGGGTGAACCATCCCTCCAACGAGTGGATGTTCGACGAGCAGTGGGGCGTCGACGTCGCCGTCTCCACCCCACGGCTGATCTGCGCCCTGGTCGAGGAGGCGGTCACGGTCGGAGACCTGGTGCGGCTGCTCAGCTTCCACGGCGGCCGCGCCAACCTCGTCGAGATGACCCTGCCGGAGGGCTCGCCGCGGGTCGGCACCCGGGTGGCCGACCTCAACCTCCCGGGGGACGCCGTCCTGGTGGCCATCATCCGCGACGGTGCCGCCCGTCCGCCCGAGCGGGATGCCGCCCTGGAGGCCAGCGACGAGCTGCTGTTCGTCGCGGGCTCCACCTACGAGCAGGAACTCGCCCAGTACCTGGTGCCGCGGGCGCCCCGGCTGGCCGACGCCTGAGCGGACCGGCTCAGCTGGCCGAGATCAGGCTGTAGCGCGGGTTGTAGATCCGGCGCGCGCCGTCCACGAAGGACACCCTGCCCTCGACCGCCATCTCCCGGCCGGCGGTGACCCCCGGGATCTCCCGGCGGCCCATCCAGATCAGGGTGATCGCCTCCGAGCCGTCGGAGAAGGTCGCCTCCAGCCACGGCGTGCCGCTGCGCGGCTCCATCTTCAACGCCGTGACGAAGCCCCGCAGCTGCACCCGCTCGCGGTCGGCTGCCTGGCTGATCGGGGTCGCGCCGGCCGCCTCGGCGACACGCTGCCGCTCCTGGGCGGCCAGCTCCTCGTTGGACGCACCCAGCCGACGCAGCGCGCGCAGGAAAGGGTTCGTCCCGGCCATCTACTCCCCGTCTCGCTTGGGAAGCTCCATCGTAATCAGTTCACCCGGCACCATGGGCCGGCTTCCCCGCCGAACGACAAGGTTCCGGAAGAACTCGAGGAACGGCCCGGCCTTCGCCTCGTTGCCGGCGTCGAGGGCGGCCTCGCCCAGCAGGGTGCCGCGAAGCAGCCAGCGCGGGCCCTCGGCGAACCAGATCCGGGAGACGTGGAACAGCTGCTCCCCGTTCGGCCCGGCCTGCGGCATCACCCGCCGCACCTCGGTCCCGAACACCCCTTCGGCGAGTTCGGCGCTGCCGCCGGTCCGCTCGGCCTCCTCGACAATGTCCTCGCGCAGGTCGTCGGCCAGCCCGCCGCTCGCCGGGGCCGCGAAGAGCGCCACCTCGATGCCCGACTTGTGCCAGATGCCGGTGATCGCACGGACCTGCTTGGTCGCCTCGTTGACCTGGAGTTGCAGGTTGAGGCCCTGCCACGGGGTGACGATCAGGGTGCCGAGGTCGATCCGGGTGACGTCGTCGCCGCCGAGGTCCACCTCCTCGATGTCGAACGGCCCGTCCGCGCGGTAGTCGACCGGCTCACGGTCGTCCTCGTCCTCGTCCTCGTCCTCATCTTCGTCGACGTTGTCGGCAGCGTCCTCGGACTCCGCTTCCCGGGAGTCCTCCGCTTCGGCCACCGTCACCTCCTCGACGTCCTCCGCGGACGCGTCCGCCGCCTCGTCGACGCCGGCCTCGATCGGCTCGGCGGGGGTGGACTCCGTCCCCGCGTCCCCGGCCTGCTCGCGGCTCCGCTTACGCCCAAAGATCACTGTGCTGTCTCCTGTGTGTCCTGCTGTGTCGGCCCCCAGTGTCGGACGCCGCCGGTGGATCCGTGGCCGCCGGTCCCCCGGGTGCTCGCGGGAAGCTCGTCGGTGAGGACGAAGGACGCCGTCCCGACCCGCTGCAACACCAACTGCGCGACCAGGTCGCCCTTGCTCAGCCGCACCGGCTCTGCCGGGTCGGTGTTGAGCAGGCAGACCATGATCTCGCCGCGGTAGCCGGAGTCGACAGTACCGGGTGCGTTCACGATGGTGAGCCCGTGGCGCGCTGCCAGGCCGGAACGGGGATGCACCAGGCCCACCCAGCCGGCCGGGATGGCGACGGCGATCCCGGTCCGTACCAGCCGGCGCTGGCCCGGTTCGAGCACGCAGTCCTCGGCGGTGGCGAGGTCGGCCCCGGCATCGCCCGGGCGGGCGTAGCGCGGCAGCGGCACCTCGGGATCGAGCCGCTGCAGCCCGACCACCACGTCCTCTGCGCCGCTCACCGCGGCATCATACTTCGCCGCGCGGCGATGGCCGCCGCGAGTTCGCGGGGGTGGCGGGTCGACACCACCCAGTGCGGATGCGGGTCCTCCGGATCGGCGACCTCGACCTCGACGCTGGTGCGGATGTACCCCCGCACCACGAGGTAGGCGCGGTGGTCGGCATCCCGGCCGAGCCGGTCGCGGGTGGCGGCCGCATCGTGGACGACCACCTCTCCCAGCCACTCCCACTCCAGCAGCGCCTCCCCTGCGGCCAACCCGCGGTCGTCGACCACGACCAGCGTCCGGCCGAACCAGGTCAGCGCCGCCGCCACCAGCAGGGCGGACGCCGCTCCGGCAACCAGGCTCACCACCGGCCCGACCCAGAATCCGACGGCGGTCGCGAAGCTGACGGCGAAGAACAGCCCGATCCCCCACCAGGACACGGGGACGGTCAGCCGCTCGCGGTATCGCACCCCTGCAACCTAGCCGACCTAGGATGGGTCCACTGCACCCCCGAGGAAGGATGCAACCGTGGCGGTCGCACGCAAGCTGTTGTGGAACGTCTACGCCGGCGCGGCGGGAGCCGTCGCCGCGCTCGCCGTGAACAAGGCCCTCAAGGGCGTCTGGCACGCCGCCACCGGCGACGAGCCACCCGCGGTGGACGATCCGCGGACCTCGACCCGCGAGGACAGTGCCTTCGACGCCTTGGCGGCCCAGTCGACGGCCGCCGCCAGGTCGGCCGCCCCGATCACCCAGAACCCGCCGAGGTACTCCGGCGCCTCGTCGAACCGCCCGGCGCGCCTCAGAGGGCGTCTCGAACGCTGCCTTCGTCG
>JAVHXR010000027.1:0-7425 GCA_031119515.1 Propionicimonas sp. | reverse complement strand
GCGGTCACCTGGGCAATCGCCAGTGCCGTGGGCATGGCTGTCGCCACCGTCGCGGCGAACCGGCTCGCCGCGAGATCGTGGGAGCGGGCGATGGGTGTGCCGGTCCCCACCGGCAGCGAGTAGCGCGCGGTCAGCCGGCGCAGTCGACGCAGTAGTACTGGCCGTCCTTCACCTTGGCGATCTGGCTGCGGTGCTTGACCAGGAAGCACGAGGCGCAGGTGAACTCGTCGGCCTGGCGGGGCAGGACCCGGACCGTCAGTTCCTCGTGGGACAGATCGGCGCCCGGCAACTCGAAGCTCTCGGCGGCCTCGACCTCGTCCTCGTCGACCTTGCCCGAGTTCTTGTCGTTGCGCCGGGTCTTCAGCTCTTCAATGCTGTCTTCGCTGTCTTCGTCAGACTTGCGAGGGGCGTCGTAGTCCGTAGCCATCCGATGTCCATCCGTTCCGCCGGTCGTCTGGGGGTGACGTCCGGCAATCATGCCTTCGCCGAGCCGTGCGCAGAATGAATATCACATCGCGCCAAATCGTTCCCAACCTGCCCTCGGACCTCGCAGGTGGCCGGGTCAGATCGCGACCCCAGCGGCCCGGTTGGGGTCCGAAGGCCGCTCGGCTTGGTAGGTTACCGGGCAACACCACTCACACCCGCACCTGGAGAAACGACATGGCAGACAGCGCACTGTCGCCGAGGGAGATCCAGGCCCGAATCCGGGCCGGAGAGTCCGTCGACGATGTCGCAACGGCTTCTGGCATGGATCCCTCGCGGGTCGAGGCGTTCGCCGTCCCGGTGATCGCCGAGCGGGAGTTCATCGCCGGACTGGCGCAGTCGCACCCCGTCCGCAGGGGCGGCGAGACGATCGCCCACCGGACCCTCGCGACGGTGGTCACCGACCGGCTCGAACCCAGGCAGGTCGACCTCGACACCGTCCGCTGGGACGCCTGGAAGGTCGAGGGCAGGCGCTGGGCGGTCAAGGTCACCTGGGCGAGCGGCCGCAAGGAGCGCGACGCCCGCTTCGTCTACGACCAGTCCGGACGGTTCTCGGTCGCCGAGAACGACGACGCCCGCTGGCTGCTCGGGCTGCACCCTCCCGCCGCCGAGGCCACCCCCACGCTTCCGGACGAGGCCGAGCCGACGGTCGGGCTCAACGACGACCTCGCGCTCGTCCGCGTGGTGCAGCCGGGCGCACAACCGGAGGACACCCAGCCGATCGACCTGCCCGACGACGACGGGTACGACGAGGATGCCTACACCGAGGCCGAGCTGGCTGAGGTTGACGGCGTCTACGACATCGTGACGAACCCCACCGGCGGGATCGACGTCCTCTACGACATGCTCGCCGGCTTCGACGAGGACTCCGTCCAGATCTACTCGGGGCTGATGCGGCCCGAGGCCGGACGCCCGGCGTCCCCGGTCCTCGACGAGCCGCCGGTCGAGCAGGAGCCCGTCCCGGAATCCCCGGCCGGCGAGGCACCCGCTGCCGACGCACCTGCCGGGGACGAGGAACCGGAGCAGCCGACCCTGCTCGAGGAGTCGGTCGACCCGGGCGCCGAACCCGAGCCCGAGCCGAAGTCCAGGTCTCGTCGCAAGCGCGCGCGGGTGCCCTCCTGGGACGAGATCGTCTTCGGCTCGCCCACCCCCCGCAAGCCCGGCTCCTGAGGCCGGGTCCACCCCGGCCCGGGCTCAGGCCAGGGGCCGGTTCCCTCCCGCTGGCTGCCAGGGGTTCTGCGGCGGCTGCCCACCCGGCTGCCACTGGCCGTACCCCGGCGGCGGGTACCCGGGCTGGCCGTAGGGCGGCTGGCCGTACCCGGTTGTCGGCGTACCGGGCCGGCCGTAGGGCTGCCCGCCGTTGAAGGGCTGCCCTGGCACTGCTCCCCAGGTCGGCGCTGCCGGCCGCGGAAGCGCGGGGTCATGGGTGCGTTCGGCGTACATCACCGTGATCACCGCCACCAGGAACGGCACCGTGACGAGCTGGACGACAGCCTGCACGACGGCGGCAGCGATGGTCAGGACCGCGAGTGCGGCGCCGAGCTCCGGGCCGGTCGACCCGCCGGCCTGCAACTGGCCCGCCGGTGCCAGTGCCGCCAGCTGCAGCACAGTGCCGGCCACCATCGACAGCGCCCAGACGATCAGGTAGGCGACAAGCAGGTAGCCGAAGGTCCGCCAGAAGACTCCTCTGGTGAGCCCCCACGCGTGGCGCAGCGCCGCCGTCGGCGCCAGGCCGGCAAGGCTCACCGACGGCAGCAGGTAGACCAGCCGGACCATCACGAAGATGAGCAACGGATAGGCCGCGAGCGTCAGCAGGATCGTCAGCAGGACTCCGCCGGCCAGCGCCGGCCCACCCGGGTCCTGGACGGCGGCGGCGACCGAGACCAGCATCGGGGCCAGGATGACGGCGACGACGACGCCGTACGCGACGACTCCGAGCACCGCCAGCACCACCAGCCGGCCGAAGGAACCGCGGGACAGCCGCACCAGGTCGGCGAAGGCCGGCCGCCGATCGGCGAGCGTCTCCCGGGTGAGGATGCTCATCAGCCCCACCACCCACAACTGCAGCAGCCCGATGCCGATCGACCCCACGACCACCACCCCGACCGGCAGCGCCAGCGCCTGGACGACGCTGGCAGGGGTCAGCAGGACGGCGTTGAGCAGCAGCGGCAGCCAGATCGCCATCACCACCACGAGCAGCACCGTCATGGCGGCGGCAGGGATCGCGCTGAGGGCGAGGAAGAGGCCGGGCCGCCGCCGGAGCGCGCCGAGGCTGAGCGACAGCACCTCGCCGACCCCCAGGGGTGCGGACGGGTGCAGGGGGGCGGGTGCCGTGGTCATACCGACATGCTAGGAGTCTGGTGGCCCACCGGCGGGCTCATCGTCGAACGGCAACGGATCCGGGGTCGCGTCCACCCCGGCGACCCTGGCTGTGAGCCGCTGGCGGTGGTGCCGCCGGCACAGCACCTGGTAGGACACCTCCGCCTCCGGTGCTCCGGTGTCGCCGACCACCACCTGGTCGCCCTCGACCACCATCAGGCCGTCCACGATCCGGGCGTTGTGGGTGGCGACGGCCCCGCACCAGCAGCGCGGCCGCACCTGCGCCATCTCCATCCGGTCGCACAGTTCGACCAGCCGCCGGGAGGCCGGGAACAGTTCGGTGCGGAAGTCGCTGAGGATCCCGAAGCAGAACACCTCGATGTCGAGGTCGTCGGCGATCCGGGCGAGCTGGTCGATGTGGCAGACGGCGTAGAACTGGGTCTCGTCGCAGACCAGGAAGTCCACCCTGTGGCCCGAGCTCAGCTCGCCGACCAGGTAGGCCCAGAAGTCGAAGTCCTCGTGCACCTCGATCGCCGTCGACGTCAACCCGATCCGTGAGGTGATCGTCGCCTCGCCGGCACGGTCCCCACGGGTGAACAGCCGCCCGACCCGTCCGGCCCTGGTCTCGGTGTAGGCGACCTGCAGGGCCAGCGTCGACTTCCCGGAATCCATCGGGCCGGTGAAGAAGACCAGTTCAGCCATCGGTACCTTCCTTCAGCACACCAGCAGGGGGACGGTCATCTCGGCCGCGGTCAGCGACCCGTGCATGCCGACCAGCGACAACTCCTTGGGCAGCGACCGGCTCATCACGGCGCCGTCGCCGGACATCGCGACCAGCACGTCACCGAACCTGTCGGCCAGTCGCGGGTTCACCTCCCCGAACCAGCCGGCGTCGAACGCCTCCTGCCGCGACACCACCCAGGCCCAGCCCGACAGCCGCTCCCGCCACCGTCGCACCACAGCTTCCCCGACGCCGTCCCTGACGTACAGCTGCCGCAGCCGGCCCTCGCCGGCGAACAGCGTGACCCCTTCGAGCAGGCCGGGTTCGTCCTCGACCACCAGCCGGGAGGCGGCGGGGACGTCCACCATCCCGTGGTCGCCGGTGATCACCAACGCCGTTGCGGACGGCAGCGCGGCCCGCAGCGAGCGCGCCAGCGCGTCGCACCGGGCGAGCGCCGCGAGCCACGGCTGCGACCCCACGCCATGGCTGTGACCGGTGTGGTCCAGGGACCGCTCATAGGCGTACACCACGCTGCGCTCCCCCGCTGCCGAGGCATCGCAGACCAGTTCCACCCGCAGCGAGTGGTCGTCCTCGTCGACCACGCCGAGGAAGTTCGGGTCACGCAGCGCGACCGTCGTCAGCCCGCTCCCGGCGAACCGGGCCGGCCCGACCGACGCCGTCCGCACCCCTGCCCCGGCCAGGCGTTCGAGATAGGTCAGCTGCGGCTGGACGTCCAGCCCGTGCACCTCTGCCGGCCATTGCAGGGTGTTCAGCACCCGGTTGGTGGCCGGGTAGCGGAAGGCGTAACCGGCGATGCCGTGCTGGCCGGGGACCAGTCCCGTCCCCAGGCTCGTGATGCTTGTCGCTGTCGTACTCGGCACCCCAGAGGTGATCGCGCGCCCGGCGCCGGCAAGCCCGGCCAGGAACGGGGCGGCGAACGCCCAGTACGAGCGCTGCTCCCACCCGAGCCCGTCGATCAGCAGCACCACATAGCGCTCGGCGCCGGGGAGCGAGAGCCGATCGTGCCCCGGCATCCCGAGGTGGGCTCCGATGCTGGGCAGCAGGTCGGCGATGCTGCCGGTGCCGTAGGCGGGAAGGACAGGGTCGGTCATCGGCTGGCGCCGGTGGCCAGCTGCAGCGCCGTCCCGAAGGCGATCAGCTCGCGCACCTTCGCCTCGCCGTCGGCGGCGGCGCTGATCCGGACGGTCAGGTCGTCGCTGGTCAGGTCGCCGGAGTAGCCGTGGTCAGCCTCGCACTGGGGGTCGCTGCAGCTGGCCGGCTCGAGCTCGACGCGCCGGGTGGTCCCCCAGCCGATCGTGAGCCAGGCCTCCTCGACCTTGGCCTTCCGGGTGCCGTAGGACTCCGGGTGGGACACGATCTGGCTCAGCGACACCGAGTTGACCTGCCCCAGCGCCACCGACTCGGTGGTGGTCACCGCTCGCACCGGCTCGCCGGGGGCGGCGTTCTCGTCGGTGTGGCCGACGACCAGCCTGGTCGGGGTGAGCACGAGCACCGACAGGTGCCGCTGGATCTCGTCGTGGTTGAACGTGGCTTCGTGGTGGACGAGGTGCCCCTCGACCTGCTCCGCCCCGCGGGCCAGCGAGATCGCGTCCGCGATCAGCTCGGGAAAGTAACCACAGGCGCGGATCTCGTCGACGAGGGCCGCCGGGAGCGCCAGACCGGGTCGTGGGGTCATTGCGCCATCTTTCCATGCGCGCCCCGCCGCAGGGGAATTGCCCGTCGCCGCATCGCCCCGGGCGGAGCCGATCGCATACTCTGTCGTCCCGTGAGCACCCGCCCCTTCATCGCGGCCCGGATCGAGGAGATCATCGACCGGGTCGGTGAGCGGGTGTGGCGGTCCCTGGGCTGGCGCGAGCACGTCATCTGCTACACCGGCTATGGCACCCCCACCAGCGTCCGGGTGCTCGGACGGGTGGTCCTGACGCCGCGGCGGGCGCGCAGCCGGCTGCGCAAGGCGACCCAGGACTTCGTCAAGCGGCGCGGCTTCCGCAACTTCGTCACCGCACCCTGCGTGCGCGCCCGGATCACGCTCAAGCTCGGCGACCAGGTGATCCACACCGTCACCGACCGCGGCGGGTACATCGACCTGCGGATCCGCGACCACGGGCTGCAACCCGGCTGGCAGAGCGTCGAGATCCGCAGCGCCGGGTCGAAGCGGTCCACGGCCCCGCTCCACATCGTCGGCGAGGACCAGCGCTTCGGGCTCGTCTCGGACATCGACGACACCGTGATCACGACGCTGCTGCCGCGGCCGTTCATCGCCTTCTGGAACAGCTTCATCCGCGACGAGTCCGCCCGGCAGGCCGTGCCGGGGATGGCGCGCCTGTACACCGAGTTGCTCGCCCGCCACCCAGGGGCACCCGTGATCTACCTGTCGACAGGGGCCTGGAACACCCACGGCTTCCTGTCGCGGTTCCTGCGCCGGCACGCCTATCCGCCCGGGGCGATGGTGCTGACCGACTGGGGACCGACCAACACCGGCTGGTTCCGCTCCGGGCTGCAGCACAAGCGCGAGGCCCTGCTGCAGCTGACCCGGGACTTCCCGGAGGTGAGCTGGCTACTGGTCGGGGACGACGGCCAGCACGACCTCGCGATCTACAGCGAGTTCGCCCGGGTCGCTCCTGACAACGTCAGGGCGATCGCGATCCGGCAGCTGAGCCCGACCGAGCAGGTGCTCGCCCACGGCACCCTCTCGGCGCTGCAGGAGGACGAGTCGCTGCCGTCCGGGATCCCGGTCCGCAGCGCTCCGGACGGACGCGGCCTGCTGGCGCAGCTGAGCGACCTGCCCGAGCTGTCCTGACCCCGCCGCCCCCCCCGGCCGGGCGCGTCCGGCGCGACCCGGGGTCGCGGCTGCGGCAGAATCAAGGGGCCCCGGCGCGTCCCGCGGGGCGAGGAGATGAGGAGCCATGGCCAAACCGCCCACAGACGACGAGGTCGCCGAACGGATCGTCGACATCGACGTCTCGGCCGAGATGGAGGCCAGCTACCTGGAGTACGCCTATTCGGTGATCTACTCCCGAGCGCTGCCCGATGCCAGGGACGGCCTCAAGCCCGTCCAGCGCCGGATCCTCTACACGATGGACGACATGCGGATCCGGCCGGACGCGGCGCACGTGAAGTGCGCCCGGGTGGTCGGCCAGGTGATGGGCCAGCTGCACCCGCACGGTGACTCCGCGATCTACGACGCGCTGGTCCGGCTGGGCCAGCCGTGGGCGATGCGACTGCCGCTGGTCGACGGGCACGGGAACTTCGGCTCGCTGGATTCCGGTCCGGCGGCGATGCGGTACACCGAGTGCCGGATGGCGCCGGCGGCGGCCGCGATGACGGCGGGGCTCGCCGAGGACACCGTCGACTTCCGGCCCAACTACGACGGCAAGGAGACCGAGCCGGTCGTGCTGCCGGCGGCGCTGCCCAACCTGCTGGTCAACGGCACCACCGGCATCGCCGTCGGGATGGCCACCAACATCCCGCCGCACAACCTGGTCGAGACCGTCCAGGCGTGCAAGCACCTGCTCCGCCACCCCGAGGCCGGCGTCGACGACCTGATGCGGTTCATCCCCGGGCCGGACCTCCCGGCCGGTGGCAAGATCATCGGCCTGGACGGGATTCGGGACGCCTACGCCACCGGGCGCGGCACGTTCAAGGTCCGCGCCAGCGCCCGGATCGAGCAGGTCAGCCCGCGGCGGCGCGGGATCGTCGTGACCGAGCTGCCGTACATGGTCGGCCCGGAGCGGATCATGGAGCAGGTCAAGACCCTGGTCCAGGCGAAGAAGCTCAGCGGGATCAGCGACATCAAGGACCTCACCGACCTCACCAACGGCCTCCGGCTGGTGATCGAGGTGAAGAACGGGATCAACCCCGACGCCCTGCTGGAGGAGCTG
>JAVHXR010000351.1 GCA_031119515.1 Propionicimonas sp. | reverse complement strand
GGGTGTTCTGGTCGGTGCTGCCGCTGCTGGCGCTGGCGTCCGCCCTGGTGCTCGTGCCGCTGGTCCGGCTGCGGCTGCCGGTGCCGGTGCCGCCGTCCTCGGGTGCCGGACGTCCGCTGGCGATGGCGGCGCTGATCGCCGCCGGGGCGGCCTGCCTGCAGTGGGCGGGGCAGCACCTGGAACCGTGGTCGCTGGTCTGGCTGGCCGCCGGGGCAGCGCTCCTGGTGGCCGGGCTCCCGGCCCTGATGCCGGCCGGCTACCGGCCGTGGGCCTCCGGCCTGTCCGCGGTGGTGACCACCCGGGCGGTGCTGTCGGGGGCGTTCTACGGCGCCGAGGCATTCCTGCCGCTGATGCTCGTCACGACGGTCGGGCTGTCGTTGCAGCTCGCTGCTGTGGGCGTGATGACGGGTTCGATCGGCTGGACGATCGGCGGGTGGATCCAGTCCCAGCCGTGGCTACGGATGCGTCGCGACACGATCATCGTGGTCGGCGGCGCGGTCACCGCGGCCGGGTTGGCCGGTGTCGTGGCTGGTGCCCTGGTGCCGGGGCTGCCGGTCTGGGTGACGCTGCTGGGCTGGACCGTCAGCGGGTGCGGCATGGGGCTCGCCCACACCAGCACCTCGCTCGCGGTCATGCAGTTGTCCGACACGGCTGCACTTGGCCGCAACACCTCCTCGCTCCAGGTGGGCGAGGCGCTCGGCAACGCCCTGCTCGGTGGCCTCGCCGGCACCATCTACGCGGTCACGCTGGCGCGCGGCGACGTGGCCTTCGCGTGGGTGATGGCGACCATGGCCGCGCTGCTGGTGCTCGCCTCGCTGGTGGCCGCGCGGATCGGCGCCCTCCAGAACCACTCGGTGGAGCTCTCCTCGACGCCCGCCTGACAGCGGCCTTCCGTCTTCGCTCCTGGGACGTGTCGGTGGCCGTCCCGGCCCGGGAGGATACTCGATGGACCGGGTGCGGAGGCGCCGGACGGCGCGAGCCGGCCGCCGACTCCGCATCGGGCCGCGATCGCCGGCCCCGTGTGGTCCCGGTCCCGCCATTGTCCGGCCCGCGGTGCCCACGCCGTCCCCGGCCGACTTGCCCGATGACGCTCCGACCCGCTGCGGCGGGGCGGGAGCCGACCGCCCGGAAGGAGCTGCCGATGAGTGCACTGGACGAGGTGCAGGTGCCGGGTGCGGCGCGCACCCGTGGGGTGGTGCCGGCGCTGGTGGCGCTCTCGCTCGGCGGCTTCGGGATCGGCGTCACCGAGTTCGTCGCGATGGGCCTGCTGCCCGCGATCGCCCAGGACCTGCTGCCCGTCCAGTGGGCGGCCTCGCCCGCCGCGGCGACCGCGACGGCCGGCTACCTGATCTCGGCCTACGCCCTCGGGGTGGTCGTCGGTGCGCCCGTCCTGGCCACCCTTGGCGCCCGGGTGCCACGCAAGCGGTTGCTGGTCGGCTTCCTGATCGGCTTCGTGGTCGCGACCGCCCTCTCCGCCCTGCTGCCCACGTTCGGGCTGGTCCTCGCGGCACGGTTCGTGGCCGGGTTGCCGCACGGTGCCTACTTCGGGATCGCCTCGGTGGTCGCGTCCGAGCTGCTGGGACCGGGCAACAAGGGACGTGCGGGCTCGTTCATCCTCGCCGGGCTGACGATCGCCAACGTCGTCGGGGTGCCCGCCGTGACGTCCCTTGGCCAGACCGCGGGGTGGCGGCCGGCCTACCTGGTCGTGGCAGGGCTGTTCGCTGTCGCCCTGGTCGCGGTCGCGGTCCTCGTCCCGCAGCAGCCGCGCGGCGTGGGCGCGGGGATGCGGAGCGAGCTGCGGGCGTTCCGCAGCGTGCAGGTGTGGGTGGCGATCGGGATCGGGGCGATCGGCACCGGCGGCTTCTTCGCGGTGTACTCCTATGTCGCGCCGCTGGTCACCGGGACGGCAGGCCTGCCCGAGGCCGCGGTGCCCTGGGCGCTGGTGGTGACCGGCGTCGGCATGACGATCGGCAATCTTCTCGGCGGCTGGTTCGCCGACCGTGGCACCGGCCGCGCACTGCTGGTGTTCGGGACGGCGACCGCCGCGAGCCTGCTGCTGGTCGGGCTGCTCAGCCCCCTGCCCGCCGGGCTGTTCGCCGCCCTGCTGCTGCTGGGGATCTCGACGATGGCGCTGGCGCCGACCGTCCAGGCCCGGCTGATGCATGCCGCCGGCGACGCCGAAGGGCTGGGGGCCTCGCTGAACCACGCCGCGATGAACATCGGGAACGCGCTGGGAGCCTTCCTGGGCGGTCTCGCGCTGGCGAGTTCAGGAGACGCCCGCGACACCGCCTGGGTCGGGTTGGCGCTGTGCGTGGCCGGGATCGCGCTGTCCGCGACCGGGGTCCGGCTGGAGCGACGCCACCCGATCGCGGGGTGACCTGCCGGGCCGGCGCCGGCCAGGGGGGTCACTGCGACGCGGCGACGCGTTAGGCTGCCGGGGTGCTGGACCTGCGGCCGAATTGCGAGTGCTGCGGCATCGACCTCGCCCCGGACACCCCCGGGGTGCTGATCTGCAGCTTCGAGTGCACCTGGTGTGCCGCGTGCGCCGAGGGCTGCCTGGACGGGGTCTGCCCGAACTGCGGCGGGAACCTCGAGCGACGCCCGGTCCGGCCGGTGGGCGAACTGCAGGCCCATCCGGCCTCCACCGCCAGGGTGTTCCAGGCCGGTCTCCACCGCGGCTGAGGCCGGGGCGGGGTGCCGGAGTCAGGGCGCCGGGGCGATCGTCCTGACCGTTCCCGAGACCCGGATGCCACCGGTCGGCGGCACGCTCACCACGAGCCGGCTGGGCGCCCCGACGTGGCGTCCCTGGCGGATCTCGAACCGCGCCGGGGCCACGCCGAGCGCACGCAGGTAGCCACCCAGGGAGGCGGCCGCCGAGCCGGTCGCGGGATCCTCGGTGATCGTCCCGACCGGGAACAGGTTGCGGGCCTCGAAGGCCTCCGGTCCGAGGCGGTGGACGACGGTGACGGTGCCGGCCCAGCCGCGCCGGTCCATCAGCTCGCGGACGGCGGCCGGATCGAAGCCGAACCCGTCGAAGCGGTCCTGCCGGGCGAGCGCCACGACCGGGTGCCAGTTGCCGGCGAACGCCTCCCGCAGCGGCAGAGCGGGGTCGAGGTCCGCCTCCGACATGCCGAGCAGGTCCAGCAGTTCGTCGGCGGTGGCCGGATCGGGCTCCCGGACCGCCGGTTCGACGCTGGTGAACGTGGCCGACACCTTGCCGGCCGAGCGCTCGGTCTCGATCGGCACCTGGCCGACCGGCGTGTCGAACCAGAACGTCCCGGTCCCGGAGCGCTCGGCCAGGACAGCGGCGGCGGCGATGGTGGCGTGGCCGCAGAACGGGACCTCGGCGCCGGGGGAGAAGTAGCGGACGGCGAACTCCCGTGGGACCCTGGCCGCCAGGAACGCCGTCTCGGAGAACCCGACCTCCGCTGCGACGGCGAGCATCGCCGCAGGGTCCATCCCTTCGGCGTCCAGCACGACCCCGGCCGGGTTGCCCCCGGCGCCGTCCAGCGAGAACGCCGCCAGTCGCAGCACCTCCGGCTGTTGCGGCACTGCCCTGGCCGAGTCC
>JAVHXR010000350.1 GCA_031119515.1 Propionicimonas sp. | reverse complement strand
GCCCTGCGCCGCGACATTGCGCGCCGATCTGGTGGCGAGGTCGAGGTGCCGGTAGACCAGATCGACATGTGCCTGCTCGATGGCGAGCTCGCGCGCGAGGGTCGAGGGTGCCTCAACTGAGTCCACGTTCGTCCTTTTGGGATGAGTAGCGACCGTCCACTCTACGCCCGGCGGCAAGCCTGCTCAGGCAACGAGCACGATCTTGCCCGCCACCGTCCGGGACTCGACCAGCCGGTGGGCCTGTGCCGCCTGCTCGAACCCGAACGTCGCCGCCACCTCCAGGCTGAACCGGCCCGTGGCGGCCAGTTCCGCGACCTCGGCCAGCGCCGCGGCGGCGTCACCGCCGCCGCTGGTCACCCGGGCACCGTGCTCGCCGGCGGCGAAGTTGGCGATGGACACGACCCGCTCCGGGGCGGGGGCGAGCGCGAGCAGGTCGTCGAGCTGGGTGCCGGCGGTGTCCAGGACGTGCGTCGGGCTGCCGAACAGCTCCCGGACGCGGCCGGGCATCCCCTCGCCGTAGCTGGTTGCCAGCGCGCCGTAGCGGGCCAGCAGCGGATGGTTCGCCGGGCGGGCGGTGCCGACCACGAGCGCTCCGCGCAGCCCGGCGAGCTGGACTGCGGCCTGGCCGACGCCACCGGCGGCACCGTGGACGAGCAGCCGGTCACCGGGTCCGACGTCCAGCAGGTCCAGGCACCGCACGGCGGTCTCCGCCACCACCGCCAGCCCGCCGGCCTGGACCGGGGAGAGGGTGGCGGGCTGCGGCGCCCACGCGGTCAGGACGGCGAGGCCGGCGGCCGCACCGCCCGTCGCCAGCCCGAAGACCGCCTCCCCGACCGCCGTGCCGGTCACCCCCGGACCGACCTGGTCGACGATGCCGGCCGCCTCCAGGCCCGGGACCAGCGGGTGGGCCGGCTCCCGTCCGCCCGAGAACAGCCCCGACCTGACCTTCGCGTCGTAGAAGTTGACGCCCGCGGCCAGCACCCTGACCCGGATCCGGCCGGCGCCGGCGACGGGGTCGGCGACCTCGGCCAGTTCCAGCACCTCGGGACCGCCGTAGCGGGAGAATGTGACGGCCTGCATGCACGCCCCTTCCGTCCGGGCCCACTCTAGGCAGGCAGGCGCGGGAGCGAGAGGACGCCCATTTGGGCGCAGCGTGCCGGTGGCGTAGACTCGACCCTTGCATGACCTGTGCAGGCAGTCGCGTGCGTCCACACCAATCTCACGTTAGGGAGTAATGGCGAAGAAGGAAGGCGCCCTCGAGCTCGAGGGAACCGTCGTCGAAGCCCTGCCCAATGCCATGTTCCGGGTGGAACTGGCCAACGGGCACAAGGTTCTGGCGACCATCAGCGGCAAGATGCGGCAGCACTACATCCGCATCATCCCCGCTGACCGGGTCGTCGTCGAACTGTCCCCCTATGACCTGAGTCGCGGGCGCATCGTCTTCCGGCACCGGTAAGCCGCACCTCAACCACCACCAGTCCGAACCCGGGGTATCCCTGCGCTCGGCGATGAGTCAGAAAGTTGCTCGATGAAGGTTCAGCCGAGCGTCAAGAAGATCTGCGACAAGTGCAAGGTGATTCGCCGGCACGGTCGCGTGATGGTGATCTGCGACAACCCGCGCCACAAGCAGCGCCAGGGCTGACGCCCTGGCCCGCATGTCCCGAGCTTGCCGAAGGACTGTCGCGGGACGCGGAACACCGGACGCACAGTCCACACAACTGAATCAGGGCGCCAGCCGGCACCGGGGTGCAGAACCAGCCTCCCGCGATGGCAGGGCCCGACCAACACAACGTGATAGCACCATCGGGACCCGTTCCCGATGCCACCCCCGGACGGAGGCCGGGGCCCACGCCGGGCGGCGAGGGGACGCATCACGCCAGACACCTCCGCGGGCCGCGAGGCCCGGAATCGAAAGGTAACCGCCTGATGGCACGCCTCATCGGGGTAGACCTGCCGCGCGAGAAGCGGCTGGAGATCGCCCTCACCTACATCTTCGGCATTGGACGTACCCGTGCCGCGGAGACCCTCAAGGCCACTGGGATCAGTGGCGACATCCGTGTCCACCAACTCACCGACGAGCAGCTGGTCGCCCTGCGTGACCACATCGAAGCGAACTACGAGACCGAGGGTGACCTGCGCCGCAGCGTCGCCGCGGACATCCGTCGCAAGATCGAGATCGGCTCCTACCAGGGCCGTCGTCACCGCATGGGCCTGCCCGTCCGTGGTCAGCGCACCAAGACGAACGCCCGCACCCGCAAGGGCAAGAAGAAGGCCGTCGCCGGGAAGAAGAAGGCCCGCTGACCGCGGCCTGAGGACACAGGAGAGACTGAGAAGACATATGGCTACTGCAGGCCGCACGGCAAGCCAGAAGGCTGCCAAGACCAAGCTCCGCCGCAAGGAGAAGAAGAACGTCGTCGCCGGTCAGGCGCACATCAAGAGCACGTTCAACAACACGATCATCTCGATCACCGACCCGACGGGCGCGGTGATCGCCTGGGCCTCCGCCGGCACGATCGGCTTCAAGGGCTCCCGCAAGTCCACCCCGTTCGCGGCCGGCATGGCCGCCGAGGCCGCCGGCCGGCGCGCCATGGAGCACGGGATGAAGCGCGTCGACGTGTTCGTGAAGGGTCCCGGCTCCGGCCGGGAGACCGCCATCCGTTCGCTGGGTTCGGTCGGGCTGGAGATCGGGCCGATCTCCGACGTGACCCCGGTCCCGCACAACGGCTGCCGTCCGCCCAAGCGTCGTCGCGTCTAGTCCCGAGCTGAGAGAGGAGACCAACCATGGCCCGTTACACCGGCCCCATCACCAAGAAGTCCCGTCGGCTCGGCACCGACCTGGTGGGCAACGACAAGGCGTTCGAGCGTCGCGCATACCCCCCGGGCATGCACGGCCGCGGCCGCACCAAGGAGAGCGAGTACCTGCTGCAGCTCCGCGAGAAGCAGAAGGCCCGCTTCGCCTACGGCGTGCTCGAGAAGCAGTTCCGCCGCTACTACGAGGAGGCTGTGCGGGTTTCCGGCAAGACCGGTGACAACCTGCTGATCATCCTCGAGTCCCGGCTCGACAACGTGATCTACCGCGCCGGCTTCGCGTCCACCCGCCGCCAGGCCCGCCAGCTGGTCGTGCACGGCCACTTCCTGGTCAACGGCCAGAAGGTGAACGTCCCGAGCTACCGGGTGAGCGCCTACGACGTCATCGACGTCAAGCCGACCTCGCTGAACGCCTACCCGTTGGTGGTCGCCCGCGAGACCCACCACGAGCGGGTCGTCCCGGCCTGGCTGACCGTGCGTCCGAACAAGATGCGGATCCTGGTCCACCAGCTGCCGACCCGCGAGCAGATCACGATCGACGTCTCCGAGCAGCTGATCGTCGAGCTCTACTCCAAGTAACAACTGCATACCGTGGCCCGGGCGCAGCCGCGCCCGGGCCCAACACCAGTCACCGTCAAATAGCGGGCGGTGGAGAGGAACACCATGCTCATCGCACAGCGTCCGGTCCTTACCGAGGAGACCGTCGACGATTTCCGTTCCCGGTTCGTCATCGAGCCGCTGGAGCCCGGCTTCGGCTACACCC
>JAVHXR010000349.1 GCA_031119515.1 Propionicimonas sp. | reverse complement strand
TCCCTGGCCCGGTCAGGACGCGGACAGGCCGCGGCGGGCGAGCAGGTCCCGTACTGCCGGAACCTCGCCCGGGGCGACCTGGACCGCGAGACTCCCCCGTCCGATCCGGGCGAGACCGAGCAGCTTGTTCGAGAAACTCCACTCCTGGGGGGTCGACCCGGCCCCGGTGAGCACCAGCTGGTGGGTGCCCCACACCCGGCGGAGCTCCACCCGCTCGGCCTGCGACCACTCCCGGCGCCAGCTGTCGCGGCCCAGCTGCTTGCTGACACCGTGCTCGTCGACGGTGACGACGACCGTCCGCTCGTTGGCCAGCCGCCAGGCCTGGAACAGCAGGGCGACGCTCAGCGCGATCGCCCACACCTGCGGCTCACCCCACACCACGCCCGCCCCGGCCGCCACGGCCACCACGAGGAACAGGTAGAACCAGATCCGGTTGGCGCGATCGGTGATCGTCCAGGTCAACGGCATGCCGGCCCCCTGCCCGGACGCACGAAAGCCGTCCGCCTCAGGCGGACGGCGGGTGCGACGCCTGGCGTCAGCGGGTCTCGCGGTGAGCCGTGTGCGCGTGGCACTTCGGGCAGAACTTCTTCAGCTCGAGCCGGTCGGGATCGTTCCGACGGTTCTTCTTGGTGATGTAGTTCCGCTCCTTGCACTGGGTGCACGCCAAGGTGATCTTGGGCCGGATGTCGGCTTGCTTCTTGGCCATCGGGGTCTCACTTTCGTACCAGTTCAGGATTCGAGTTTGTAGCGGGAGCGGGACTCGAACCCGCGACACAGCGATTATGAGCCGCTTGCTCTACCGCCTGAGCTATCCCGCCAGCGCGTCTGGAGACCCGAACCGGGTAGGACGGGCGGTTATTCCGTCTCTCCAAACACAGAGCCCCCATGCGGAATCGAACCGCAGACCTTCTCCTTACCATGGAGACGCTCTGCCGACTGAGCTATAGGGGCCGGACCTCGGCTGACATTACACGACCCGGGGCCGCCCCTCAAATCGGCCGGCCCGCCGCCGCTCAGCCGTCGGCGAGGTCGATGCCGTGGCGCCGCAGGTCGACCCGACCCGCCCGGACCGGGACGCCTTCCCGCCCCAGCAGGACGGTCGCCTCGGCGACGAGCTGGGGCGCTATCGAGCCGTCGGCGCGCACCACCCGCCACCAGCAGACCTCGTCGCCGCGGGTGGCGAGGACGCGCGCGACCAGCCGCGGGCCGCGTCCGACCAGCCGGCCGATGCTGCCGTAGCTGGTCACCCTGCCCTCCGGGATCGTCGCCACGGCGAGCAGCACCGAATCCGCCACTTCCTCCAGCGCACCCACGCGGCAACCCTAGCGCCGGACGCTGCCGGGGACGGCGGCCCCGCCCGGGGCCGCGAACTTCCTTGTGGCGGCCTCGCCGCCGGATCGTCCGGTCTAGTGTTACGCCCATGGAATATCGCATTGAGCACGACACCATGGGCGAGGTGCGGGTTCCCGCTGACGCCCTCTATGCCGCCCAGACCCAGCGCGCCGTCGAGAACTTCCCGATCTCCGGCCGCGGGCTGTCCTCCCACCACATCGCGGCCCTCGGCCAGATCAAGCGCGCCGCGGCGCTCGCGAACGCCGAGCTCGGCGTGATCGACGCCGGCCTCTCAGAGGCGATCGTGGCCGCGGCAGACGAGGTGATCGCGGGCCAGCACGACGCCCAGTTCCCGATCGACGTCTTCCAGACCGGCTCGGGCACGTCCTCGAACATGAACACCAACGAGGTCGTCGCGACCCTGGCGTCGCGTCGGCTCGGCAGCCCGGTCCACCCCAACGACCACGTCAACGCCTCGCAGTCGTCCAACGACGTCTTCCCGTCCTCGATCCACATCGCCGCCGTCCAGGCCATCCACAGCGAGCTGCTGCCGGGCCTCGAGGTGCTGGCGACCTCGCTTGAGGCGAAGGCCGCCGAGTTCGCCACCGTGGTGAAGTCGGGCCGCACCCACCTGATGGACGCCACCCCGATCATGCTGGGCCAGGAGTTCAGCGGCTACGCCACCCAGGTCCGCTACGGCATCGCGCGGGTCAAGGCGACGCTCCCCCGGCTCAACGAGCTGCCGCTGGGCGGCACCGCCGTTGGTACCGGCATCAACACCCCGCCCGGGTTCTCGGCCCGGGTGATCCAGCTGATCGCCGAGCACACCGGACTGCCGCTGGTGGAGGCGTCCAACCACTTCGAGGCGCAGGCCGCCCAGGACTCGCTGGTGGAGACCTCCGGCGCCCTCCGGACGATCGCGGTGTCGCTGGTCAAGATCGCCAACGACCTGCGCTGGATGGGCTCCGGCCCGCGCACCGGCATCGGCGAGATCGCCCTGCCCGACCTGCAGCCGGGTTCGTCGATCATGCCGGGCAAGGTGAACCCCGTGGTGCCGGAGGCGACCGTGATGGTCGCCGCCCAGGTGATCGGCAACGACGCGGCAATCGCCTTCGCGGGCGCCCAGGGCAACTTCGACCTGCTCGTGATGCTGCCTGTGATGGCCCGCAACCTCCTGGAGTCGGTCACCCTGATCGGCAACGTCTCCCGGGTCCTGGCCACCCGCTGCGTCGACGGCATCACCGCCAATGTCGAGCGCTGCCTGGAGCTGGCCGAGTCCAGCCCGTCCATCGTCACCCCGCTGAACCGGGTGATCGGCTACGAGGCCGCCGCCAAGATCGCCAAGCACTCGGTGAAGAAGAACCTCACCGTCGCCGACGCGGTCCGCGACCTCGGCTACGTCGAGCGTGGCGAGGTGACGGAGGAGCAGCTCGCCAAGGCCCTCGACGTCGCCGCGATGACGGCGCCGAAGCAGGCCTGACGCGCACTCGCGAGGGGCCCCCACCCGGATCCGGGTGGGGGCCCCTCGCGCTGTCCGGCGGGCGCCGGGCTCAGTCAGCGGGCAGGCGGACGGCGCGCCGCGCCACCTCCAGCTCCTCCTCGCGGCGGGCGGGGCTCCAGCGGAGTTCCGCGGCGACGATGTCCGCGGCGAGCCCCAGGACGCGCTCGCCCGGATCGCCCATCTGGCCGATGCCGGTCCGCCGCAGCAGCACGTCCACCAGGTGCACCGGGGCCTCGTGCCGGGCGGCATAGGCGACGGTGGCCAGGGGTTCGCCATCCCCGGTGGCGCGCACCCGCAGCCGCTCGTCCTCACCCATCAGCGCCACGACGTCGGGCGCGCTGGTGCCGTACAGGCTCGCCAGCACCTCCGCGGTGTCGTCGGGCACCTCGTCGGCGGTCGCCTTCGCACGGATCGCCTGCACGGCCGCGGGAAGGTCGGTGATGGCGCAGCCGTCCAGCGGGACGATGGCCGTCCGCGATGCCGCCACCCCGGTGCCCAGCTGCTTGCCGATCCGGGTCACGATGCGCGATGCGAAGGCGCGCGAACTGGTGTACTTGCCGCCCATCGCCGAGAGGAAGTTCACCACCCCGTGACGTCCGTGGTCGATGAGTTCGGAGGCACGGGAGGCCGTGTAGGTGTCGACCTCCGCGCTCTCGGTGAGCGGCCGAAGCCCCCCGTAGGCCGAGACGACGTCGTCGATGGTCAACACGCCGACCAGGCGGTCGTTTTCGTCCACGAC
>JAVHXR010000348.1 GCA_031119515.1 Propionicimonas sp. | reverse complement strand
GTTCTGGGCGATCCTCGCCGACCTCCAGCAGCGGTTCGCCGGCAGGATCGATGCCCTGCTCGCCCGCCGGGACGAGTTCCAGACTGCGATCGACGAGTGGCACCTCGCCCACGGGGCAGGGGACCCGGGGGTGCTGGAGGAGTTCCTCACCGGCATCGGCTACCTGGTTCCGGTGCCGTCCCCGGTCGTGGCGGTCGAGGGCGTCGATCCGGAGATCAGCCTCGTCGCAGGTCCGCAGTTGGTGGTGCCGGCGACCGTCCCCCGGTACGCGCTGAACGCAGCCAACGCCCGCTGGGGCTCGCTCTTCGACGCCCTCTACGGGACGGACGCGCTGCCGGGGACCGGCGAGCTGGGCCCCGGCTACGACCCCGTGCGCGGCGCCCAGGTGATTGCGGCCGTCGACGGGTTCCTGGACGAGTTCTTCCCGCTCGACGGGGTAGCCCACGGTGCGGTGGAGGCGTACCTGGTCGACGGTGGCGCCCTGGTGGCGGCGACGGCGACCGGGCGGGCAGGGCTGGCCGACCCCGGCCAGTTCGCAGGCTCGGCTGCGGGCGGCGTCATCCTGGTGCGACACGGCCTGCACGTCGAGCTGAGGGTCGATCGCGAGCATGTCGTCGGCCGCGGTCATCACGCCGGGGTCGCCGACGTCCTTGTGGAGTCGGCGGTCACCACGATCGTCGACCTCGAGGACTCGGTATCGACCGTCGACGGTGAGGACAAGGCCGCCGGCTACCGCACCTGGCTGGGACTGATGACCGGAGGGTTGGCCGCCGACTTCGACAAGGCAGGGCGGACGCTGCACCGGGTGATGAACCCCGACCGCCGGTGTCTGGCCCCTGGCGGGGAGGAACTGGTGTTGCCCGGGCGCGCGCTGCTGCTGGTGCGGACCGTGGGTCACCACATGCGGACCGACAGCGTGCAGACCCCGGGCGGCGAGCCGGTCTCCGAGGGGATCCTCGATGCCCTGGTGTGCGCCACCGCGGCCCTCCACGACCTGCGCGGGCTGGGCCGGTTCACCAACTCGCGAGCGGGCAGCGTCTACCTGGTCAAGCCCAAGCAGCACGGTCCGGACGAGGTTGCGCTGACGGTCGAGTTGTTCGGGGCTATCGAGGAGGCTCTCGGGCTGGCGGCAGCGACGCTGAAGGTCGGGATCATGGACGAGGAGAAGCGCACCTCACTGACCCTGGAGGCGTGCCTCGAGGCGGCGCGGGAGCGGGTCATCTTCCTCAACACCGGCTTCCTCGACCGCACCGGGGACGAGATCCACACCGACTTCCTGGCCGGACCGGTGGTGCCGAAGAACGCGATGAGGTCGGCGACCTGGATGTCCGCCTACGAGGACCGCAATGTCGACGTTGCGCTGGCGGCGGGCTTCGGGGGGCGCGCGCAGGTGGGGAAGGGGATGTGGGCGAAGCCGGCCGCGATGGCGGACATGCTCGCGCAGAAGGTGGCGCATCCGCAGGCCGGGGCGAACTGCGCCTGGGTGCCTTCGCCGACGGCGGCGACGCTGCACGCCCTGCACTACCTGCGGATCGACGTCGCCGCTCGGCAGCGGGAGCTCGCCGGCCGGGTGACACAGCGCCGCCGCCTCCTGGAGGTTCCGATCCTCGAGCGGCCACTGGACGCGGCCGCGATCGACCATGAACTGCGGACCAACGCGCAGTCGATCCTCGGCTACGTGGTGCGGTGGGTCGGACTCGGGATCGGCTGCTCCACGGTGCCCGACCTCGAAGGGGTCGGGCTGATGGAGGACCGCGCCACGCTGCGGATCTCGAGCCAGCACATCGCGAACTGGCTGCACCACGGGATCGTCGACGAACCCCGGGTGCGCAGGGTGTTCGCCGAGATGGCTGGATTCGTCGACTCACAGAACGCGAGCGAGCCGGGCTACCGTCGGATGACTGCCGACCTCCAGGGCAGTGAACCCTTCCAGGCGGCGCTCGAGCTCGTGTTCACCGGACGGCAGGAGCCCAACGGCTACACCGAGCGCGTCCTCACCACCTGGCGGCGGCGCGCCAAGGCGCGCGGCTGAGGGGGCCCTCGGCGGCTCAGGCCGCCGACGTCCCCTCGCCCGGGGGATCCGCGTCCTCACCCGAACGCCGGTCGATCTGCCAGAGCATCAGCTGCTCCGCGCCGCTCAGGTTGTGCGCCGGGACGTCGAGGGTGAGGTCACGGGTTCCGCCCGGGCCGACCCGGTACACCTGGTCGCGGGGCGTCCGCCACCAGAACGTGCCGGGGCACGGCTGGTACAGCCGCCAACCGCCGTGGGTCTTGGCCCGGTGGCTCCGCCGGCCGAGCGGGCCGAGGTTGTCGGCGCGGGTCTGTCCCGCGACGCCGGCCCGATAGGCCACGGTGTGGTCGAGGTCGGTCGACCTGGCGTCGCTTGAGCTGAACGGGAACACCTCGAACCGGTCGCGCTCGACGACCTCGGCACGGATCGCCGACGGGATCTCGTAGCCATCGACCACTCGCTCGCCGGTCCCGGCATGAACAACCGGCGTCACCCGCACCGGACCGCCCCCGGTGAGTTGCCTGATCTCCTCTACGAGCACCGGCCCGCGTCCCTCGACGCGTGCGAGGCCGTCCGCACCCAGCTGGTCTGCGGCGAGGTGGATGTAGAGGCGGGTGGCCGGGCGTCGCCGGTGGAGGTGGCGACCTGCGCCGGTGGGGTTCGCAGCGGTCGGCGCGGGGGAGCGCTCGGTCTGGAGCAACTCGACGACCCGGGCCGGATCGGCCAGGACCCCGAGCGCCCTGGCCCGCAGCTGGTCGCGGGTGCCGCAGTCGCCCTCCACTGCCAGGGCGTCGGCGAGGTCATCGAGCAGGTTGTCGAAGCCGACTGCGTCGGCGGTGTCGACCCGTCCGGACAGGAAGCTCACCGCCGGGTCGTCGGTGACGGCCCCCGTCCGCACGAAGCGGGCGGCGCGGGACCGCTCGTTGAGCGCCCGGATGCGATCCGGCGCCAGCTGGAGAACGGCCGCGCGCAGCAGCCACCACAGCCGCTTCCACTGCACCCGGCCGATCGCCGGTCGGATCCGCTCGTCGACGGCCCGCGCCTCAACCATCGAGAGGTCGAGCGCGGACGCGTACTGCGCCACCTGCCGGGCTCGCCACAGCGGCAAGGATCCCCGCTGGACGGCCTCCCTCACGGCCGGGTGCCGTGCATGCAGGTTCACGACGTCCCCGATCATCCAGGTGGCGGTGGCGACGCTGCAACCGTGGAGAGCCGCGAGCTCGAGCGGGACGAACTCGTCCACCAGGCGAGTGCCGTCACTGCCGATCCGGACCGGGCGGGTGCCGACCACGTCGAACTCCGCGGTCTCGTCCCAGGCTGCCTCGGTGGCGAGGTCGAGGATCGCCTGGGCTTCGGCGGCGTCCAGCGCAGCGCGCAGGGCTGCCACCTGCCGCAGCCTCTGCACCGCGGGTGCGCCCCGCTCCACCAGCTCGATCACATGTTCGATTCTGCCAGTGGCCACTGACAGTCCCGTCGACCTGGTCAGGCGACCTTGCGGGGCACCTTCCCGAAGAGGGTCAGGAGCCGGGCTACTACTCGCAGGCGATCGTGCCCGCGGGCA
>JAVHXR010000347.1 GCA_031119515.1 Propionicimonas sp. | reverse complement strand
GTCCGCGAACCGTGCCGAGAGCGGCCGGGAGTAGCGGCCCATGAACTGGTCGTAGACATCCCCCGACGTGCCGAAGCCCCGTGCACCCGACGCAGGTTGCATGACAACCTCCTGGATCCCAGGTTCCCAACCTAACCCGCCGATCCGCCGGGAGAAAGGGGAGCCGGCCAGGGGCCGGTGCCGGTCCGCTGCCGGGCGGCGGCTGATAGCGTTCGAGCATCCGAGGCAGGGGGATGCCGATGGGGCGCTGGATCGCACTGCTGCTGTCGGCCGGGCTGCTGGGCGGGTGTGCCCCACCCGGGGCGGATCCCCTCCCGACGACACCAGCCCCCGCCACCTCGGCCGCCACAACCACCCCGGCCGCGGCCCCGGCGACGCCGACCGGCCCGGCGGGCTGCGAGTTCCTGCCCGAGGGCGTCGACCCGCGCGCCTGCGACACTCCCGTCGCCGCCGACCCGCCGGTCCCGGAGTCGGCCGAGTTCCCGGGGCTGTACGTCTTCTCCGCCGACGACGGCCGGATCCGTTGCGACCTGAACGGTTCGGCGGGGTTCGTCGCCTGCGCGGTGGCCACCCAGCTCACCCCGACCCCGCCCGGCCCGGAGTGCGACGCCGGCGACTGGGACCCGGACTTCGTCTACCTCTGGAACGACGCCGGGGTGTGGGCGGCCGGGCAGGGGTCCTGCCGGGGAGATCCGCTGACCTCGGAACTGGGTGAGCCGCCGGTCCTGCCCGAGGGCGCCGTCGTTGTCGACGGGGACCTCGCGGTCCTCGCCACGCCCGATGGTGTGGTGGGATGGAACGGTGCGGAACGCCACGGCCTGGCCGTCCTGGGGGACCGCGTCGTGACCTGGTGACCTGATCGGGAGGTTCGGTGGACGAACGCGAGGCCGGCCTGCTGGCCGGGGTGCCGGACGAGCTCTACATCGGGGGCGTCTGGCGGGGTGCGTCCGACGGCGCCCGGCTGGGCGTCGACGACCCTGCTACCGGCGAACGCGTCAGGCAGGTGGCGGACGCGTCGGTGGCCGACGGCGTGGCGGCGCTGGACGCGGCGTGCGCCGCGGCAGCCGGGTGGGCTGCGACCCCGGCGCGCGCCCGCGCCGAGGTGCTGCGACGGGCCTTCGAGCTGCTCAGGGAGCGTTCGGAGGACTTCGCCCGGGTGATGACGGTCGAGATGGGCAAGCCGCTGGCCGAGTCCCGCAGCGAGGTCGCATACGGGGCGGAGTTCCTGCGCTGGTTCAGCGAGGAGGCGGCCCACGTCCGGGGCAGCTACGGTCCCAACCCGGAGGGGACGGGGCGGATGATCGTCAGTCACCACCCGGTGGGCCCGTGCCTGCTGGTCACGCCGTGGAACTTCCCGCTGGCGATGGCTACCCGCAAGATCGCCCCCGCGCTGGCGGCGGGCTGCACGGTCGTGGTCAAGCCCGCGGCGCTGACGCCCCTGACGACGTTGCTGTTCGCCCGGCTGCTCGAGGAGGCCGGTGTTCCCGCCGGCGTGGTCAACGTGATCACCACGACCGCCTCGGGACCGGTGGTGGCAGCGATCCTGCGCGACCCCCGGCTGCGCAAGCTGTCCTTCACCGGGTCGACCCAGGTCGGCAGGGAGTTGCTCGCGACCGCGGCCGGCGGGGTGCTGCGGACGTCCATGGAACTCGGCGGCAACGCGCCGTTCGTGGTGTTCGACGACGCCGACCTCGACAAGGCCGTCGACGGCGCCCTCGCAGCCAAGTTCCGCAACGTCGGCCAGGCGTGCACGGCGGCGAACCGGTTCCTCGTCCACACCCGGGTCGCCGAGGAGTTCGCCGGCCGGCTGACCGAGCGCGTGGCGGGGTTCCGGACCGGGCGGGGCACCGAGGAGGGCGTCACGATAGGGCCGCTGATCGACCGGCGCGCGGTCGAGAAGGCCGACCGCCTGGTGCGGGACGCGATGGCCCGGGGCGCCACCCTGCTGACCGGTGGGACACCCCTTCCCGGGCCGGGCACCTTCTACCCGGCCACCGTGCTGAGCGGGGTGGCGCCGGGCAGCGACATCCTGCGGGAGGAGGTCTTCGGGCCCGTTCTCGCGATCTCGGGCTTCGACAGCGAGGACGAGGCGGTGGCGCTGGCCAACGACACCGAGTACGGCCTGGTGTCGTACGTCTTCACCCGGGACCTCGCCCGTGGCCAGCGGATGGCCGAGCGGCTGGAGGCGGGCATGGTGGGGCTGAACGTCGGCGTGGTCTCCAACGCCGCGGCGCCGTTCGGCGGCTGGAAGCAGTCCGGGCTCGGACGCGAGGGCGGCTCCGAGGGGCTGCAGGAGTACCTGCAGACCAAGTACACCCTCACCCCCGACCCGTTCGGCTGACGGCCGCTCGGCTGGTCAGCGGCGCAGCAGCCCGGCCATCCGGTCGGCGATCGTCGTCATGGCGCGCTCGGGCACGAGCCGGGTGAACCAGTCCATCACCTTCGCGTCGCTGCCGACCAGGACACGGTAGGCACCCTTCCGCATCCCCTTGATGATGATCGCCGCCGCCTCCTGGGGTGGCAGCACCCTGGCGTTGGCGGCGTTGTCGTTGCCACCGGCGACCGCCGGGATGTGCACCCCGCTGTTGGTGGTGATGCTGGTCGCGACAGCGCCCGGGAACACCACCGTGACCCGCACCGGGGTATCGCGCAGTTCAGCGTGCAGCCCCTCGGTGAGCAGCTTCACCGCCGCCTTGGAGGCGCCGTAGACCGTCTGGCCGGGGACCGGGATGAACGCCCCCATGCTCGAGACGTTCACCAGCGCTGCCGCCGGCCGGGAGAGCAGCTCGGGCAGGAAGGCGCGGGTGGTGTGGACGACCCCCCAGAAGTTCACCATCAGCACGCGGTCGATATCGGCCCGCGCGAGCTCGGTGAACGGGACGAACGGCTGGATGATGCCTGCGACGTTCAGCAGTCCGTCGATGCTGCCGTGGGCCTCGAGCACCGCTTCCGGCAGGCGGTCCACCGCGGCCGCGTCGGTGACGTTGATCTCGTGGGTCGACAGCCGGTCGGCGTCCCTGCCGGCCCGCTCGACCGTTCCGGCCAGGCCGCTCGCGCTCAGGTCGGCGGCCGCGACCCTGGCGCCGAGGGCGAGCAGGCCGAGGGCCACCTCGCGCCCGATCCCGCTGCCGGCACCGGTGACCACGAAGACCTTGCCGGGGACCTCCACGTCAGGCCCCGAGCCCGGCGAGGTGGCGGGCCGCCCGGTAGCCGAACACGGTCGCCGGGCCGAGGGTGGAGCCGGGACCCGGGTAGGTGTGGCCCATCACCGACGCCGAGTTGTTGCCGGCCGCGTACAACCCCGGGATCTCCGTGCCGTCCTCGTCCAGCACCCGGGCGTCGGGGTCGATCACCAGCCCGCCCTTCGTGCCGAGGTCGCCGGGGACGAGCTGGACAGCGGTGAACGGGCCCTTCTCCAGGGTCCCGAGGTTGGGGTTCGGCCGCACCAGGGGATCGCTGTAGTACCGGTCGTAGGCGGAGTTGCCGCGTCCGAAGTCCTGGTCGATCCCGGTCCGGGCGAAGCCGTTGAACCGGTCGACCGTGGCCCTCAGCGCGGCGGGCTCGGCGCCGATCCCGAG
>JAVHXR010000346.1 GCA_031119515.1 Propionicimonas sp. | reverse complement strand
CGGTAGCCCCGCGCCCGCTGCGCAGGTCGGCGATCAGCGCGCCGGCGTGATCCGCTGCACCAGCTCCGACTCCCGGCCGTCCAAGCGCGAGGTCGCAGCGGCGACCCCGCCCCACAGGACCAGCACACCGATCACGGGGGCGCCGGCGGCGACGATCGTGGCCGGGCCCACCGAACCGCTGCTGGCCAGCAGCGCCACCGGCACCCCGATGGGCAACGATACGAGCGAGAGCAGCAGCAGCCCGAGGCCCAGCATGACCGCCGCCAGGCACCCCTGGCCGGTGTCCCCCGATGCCATCGGGTTGGGGCTCTCGGGCATCGCGACCGGTGCGAGCGCCGCCGTCGCCACCGACACGCCGGCCGCGGCTAGGAGCGCACCCGACGCGAGCAGCCAGGCTGCGGGCAACCAGCGCCACCCGCCGGTGAGCACGGCGATCCCCAGCGGGACCAGCACCGCCGGCAGCGCCATGACCGTCAACGAGGACAACGCCTTGGCCCGCGCCAGGACCCGTGCGCCTGCGCCCGCCTGGATCTCCATCCACAGCGCGGGGCCGTCGACGCCGAAGGAGTTGTTGCCGTCCAGCAGGACGGCGAAGAACAGCAGCCCACCGAGCAGCACCAGCCGTTCGTCGGGCGTCCCGCTGTCGAGCAGCGGGCCGATGAGGAACACCCCGGCGCCGACCACCAGCGCGGTGATGGTGTTGACCGCCTGCCGGGGCGTGCGGAACTTGGTCCGCACGGTGCGCGCCGCCACTGCGCCCACCGGCCCGGAGGGCAGCCACGACACGGCACCGCTGGGCAGGCCGTCCGCGGCGGTGCGCAGGCGCTTGCCGCCCGCACCGGGTCGCGGCGAGCTCAGCGCCAGCTGCTCGGTGCTGGCCACGTTCGCCCAGGCGAGCAACGGCAACCAGGCCAGCCCCACCAGCAGGTGCCCGGCGGCGACGAGCGGGCGGTCGACCGCGCCTGCGGCCATGCCCAGCTGACCCGGCGGGGTCCAGCGGGCGATCGCGGCGAGCCCGTGCCAGCGGTCACCGTCCCAGTTCTCCGCGTCGCGGGCCACGACCTGGACCAGCAGCCACACCCCGAGCGCCGACAACGTCGCCATGGCCTGGGCGAGCTGACGGAACCGTCCCGTCGCCCATGCTCCCAGCACGTTGGCGAGCGTCCGGCTCAGCAGCAGCAGCGAGGCCCACCACCCCAGCACGACGACCGCCGCCACGACCCAGGCGAACGCGCCCGACCCGCTCCCCCAGCCGACGAACATCCCGATGCCGGCCAGCGCAGCCAGCAGCGCGGGCGGGCCGACCACCGCCGCGCCCAGCAGCCCGACACCCAGCTCGGTCCGGGTGAGCGGCTCGCTCGCCAGGTGGCGGGCGTCGATCGTCGCCTCGACACCCGCAGCAGCAGAGAGCAGACCGACGACGAACACGGTGACGGGGAGGGCGACGACCAGGATCGCCTCCGCGTGGGACGAGTTCCGGCCGACCGCGATGAAGCCGGTGAGGGCCACCACGCCGAAGGCGACCGACAGCACCGCCGCCAGGCCCACCTGGACCTTCTGCTGGCGGCTGCCGCGCAGGCCACCACGGAGCAACGACCACTTGAGCGCGGCCAGGCGGCGGACGGCGCGGCCCACGCCGAGCGGGCGGACCGGGGCGGTCACCGCGGGACGTCGTCGAGCCACGCCAGGCTCGCCGGGTCGACCGGGGTGGCTCCGATCATCGTGATGAACGCGTCCTCCAGGCGTCCGCCGCCACGCAGCTGCTCGATCGGGCCCACCGCGAGCAGCCCGCCCTTGGCCATCACCGCCACGAAGTCGCACATGCGGTCGACCAGGTCCATGGCGTGGGAGGAGAACACCACCGTGCCGCCCGACGCGCGGTAGCGGTCGAGCATCGTGCGCACCGCGACGGCCGACACCGGGTCGACCCCCTCGAAGGGCTCGTCGAGCAACAGCACCGCCGGCCGGTGCAGCAACGCGGCGGCGATCGCTGTCTTCTTGCGCATCCCGTGGCTGTAGCCGCCGATCTGCTCGTCCGCGGAGCCGCGCAGGTCCATGACGCCGAGCAGCTCGTCGGAGCGGTGGGCGACCTCGTCGGAGTCCAGGCCGCGGAGCTCACCCAGGTGCCGCAGCAGCTCCCTGGCGGACAGGCGGTCGAACAGGTTGAGGGGGTCGGGCACGACGCCGAGCAGCCGCCGCACCGAGACCGGATCGGCCCAGGTGTCGTGCCCGGCGACCCACACCTGACCGGCATCGGGTCGCAACAGGCCCGCGATCATCCGCAGCAACGTGGTCTTGCCGGATCCGTTCGGCCCGACCAGGCCGCAGAAGCTGCCGACGGGGACGTCCAGGTCGAGCGACCCGACCGCGACGTGACCGCCGAAGGCCTTGTGGAGTCCGCGGGCCGCGATGGCCGGCCACTGCGGAACGGGCGGGGCGCCCGGGTGCGTCATCGCCATGCTCGCCACGTCTCCTCGTCCCGGTCCGGGTGCATCGGCCCAGTCTGGCCCAGCCCGCGCTGACTCCCACCCACCCTTGCCGGACCGCTCCGGGTGCCCTAGGCCTTGGGTCCGTGACCGTCGGCGTGTACCCCGGCAGCTTCGATCCGCTCACCGTGGCCCACCTGGCGGTCGCCGACTCGGCGCGCGTCCACCTGGGCCTCGACCGGCTCGACCTGGCGCTGTCGCGTGCCACGCTCGGCAAGGAGCACCTGGACGAGGCGTCGCTCGAGCGGCGGGTGGTCGCGCTGGAACGGGCGAGCGCCACCCGACCGTGGCTCGCGGTGGTCGTCGTCGACGCCCAGCTGATCGCCGAGATCGCCCGGGGCTACGACGCCGTCGTCATGGGCGCCGACAAGTGGCACCAGGTGAACGACCCCCACTGGTACGGCGACGACGCCGCGGCGCGCGATGCGGCCGTCGCCCGGTTGCCCCGGATCGTCGTGGCGCCACGTGCGGAGCTCGAGGTGCCGTCGGCGCTGCGGCTGCCGCTCCCGGACGACTACGCCGAGGTCTCGGCCACCGGAGTCCGCGCGGGCCGCACCGAGTGGGCGGCACCCGTCGACTGACAGTGGGACGGGACCCTGCGCGGCCCGAGCGGAAGAGGCTCCGGAGGAGCCCAGTCCGCTCGGTCGATCACGGCAGGGTGATCGCGCCCATCTCGGCGCCCTGGGCGAGCACCGCGTACTTGGCGAGCACACCCGAGGTGTAGCGGGGCTCGGGGACCTTCCAGTCGGCCCGCCGGGCCGCGAGCGTGGGCTCGTCGACCAGCAGGTCGATGGTGTGGTTGCGCACGTCGATGCGGATCAGGTCGCCCTCGGCGACGAACGCGATCGGGCCGCCGTCGACCGCCTCGGGAGCGACGTGGCCGATGCAGAACCCGTGGGTGCCGCCGGAGAAGCGGCCGTCGGTGATCAGCGCCGCGTCGCCGCCGCGGCCGGCGCCCTTCATGGCGCCGGTGATGGCCAGCATCTCGCGCATGCCGGGACCGCCCTTGGGGCCCTCGTAGCGGATGACGAGCACTTCGCCTTCCTTGTATTTCTTGTGCGTCACGGCCTCGAAGCAGGCTTCCTCGCCGTCG
>JAVHXR010000345.1 GCA_031119515.1 Propionicimonas sp. | reverse complement strand
TCCCCGGACTCACCGCGCCGGACGGGGCCTACCACGGGGTGGTGTGGACCGACGCCGCCGGCCCCGCTGCGTACATCATCCGGGCCAGGACGGTGCTGCTCCGCAACACCGGCGCCGCGATCTCCCCGTTCAACGCCTGGCAGTTCCTGCAGGGGCTCGAGACCCTCCACCTGAGGCTCGAGCGGCACTCGTCCAACGCCCTCGCCGTCGCCCGCTACCTCGAGGACCACCCCGCCGTCGCGTGGGTCAGCTACCCGGGCCTGGAGTCGTCACCCTCCAAGGCGGTCGCGGACCGGGTGTTCACCGGACGCGGCTACGGCGGCATCCTGTCCTTCGGCCTGAAGGCCGGCCGCGAGGCCGGGGCGACGTTCGTGGAGTCGCTCGAGCTGTTCTCCCACCTGGCCAACATCGGCGACGCCAAGTCGCTCGCCATCCACAACGCCACCACCACCCACTCCCAGCTGACCGAGGACGACCTGATCGCCGACATCGAGCAGGCCCTCGCCAAGGTCGACCAGTCCCTGGCCGCCACCGTCTGACCACAACCGCCACACGACAAGAAAAGGAAAGAAGAACTCTGATGGCCTACTTCCAGAATGCGACCGAGCTGATCGGCCGTACCCCGCTGGTGAAGATCAACCGCCTCTACGGCGACTCCCCGGCGACCGTGCTGGCGAAGCTGGAGTACTACAACCCGGCGAACTCGGTGAAGGACCGGATCGGCGTCTCGATCATCGACGCGGCCGAGGCGGACGGCTCGCTGCAGCCCGGCGGGACGATCGTCGAGGGCACCTCGGGAAACACCGGCATCGCGCTGGCCTGGGTGGGCGCGGCTCGGGGCTACAAGGTGATCATCACCCTGCCCGAGACCTTCTCCAAGGAGCGTCGCGCCGTGCTGCGCGCCCTGGGGGCAGAGCTCGTCCTCACCCCCGGCGCCGAAGGCGTGCCGGGCGCCAACGCGCGGGCGGCGGAGATCGCGGCCAACACCCCGGGCGCCATCCTCGCCCGGCAGTTCGACAATCCTGCCAACGTCGAGGTCCACAAGCGGACGACGGCAGAGGAGATCTGGGCCGACACCGACGGCGAGGTCGACATCATCGTCTCCGGCGTCGGGACCGGCGGCACCATCACCGGCATCGGCAGCGTGCTCAAGGAGCGCAAGCCTTCGCTGAAGCTGTACGCGGTGGAGTCGGCCGAGTCGGCCGTCCTGTCCGGCGAGCCCAAGGGCCCGCACAAGATCCAGGGCATCTCCCCCGGCTTCATCCCGTCGATCCTCGACCTCGGCGTGGTCGACGGGATCATCAAGGTCACCTCCGACGACGCCATCGAGTGGGCCAAGCGGGTCGCCAAGCAGGAGGGACTGCTGCTGGGCATCTCCTCCGGTGCCGCGCTGCGGGCGGCCGCCGAGCTGGCCGCCGACCCGGCCAACGCCGGCAAGACCATCGTGGTGATCACCCCCGACTGGGGCGAGCGCTACCTCACCACCCCGCTGTACGCCGACCTGCTCGACTGACGCCCGACCCGGCGCGGCCCCCGTCCGCGCCCCCGAAGCGCTTCGGCCCGCCCCCACCGGATCTCCGGGGCGGGCCGAAGCCTGTTGACAGCCGGTTCGACGCCGGTGGGAGAGTTAGGGCCATCCCACAACGGACGGAGGGCGATGCACCCGCTGCTGAGGTCGGCATGGCGCCGGATCCAGGAGGACCTGGACGCCGCGATGCGAGAGGACCCCGCTGCCACCTCGAAGGCACTCGTCGCCCTGACCTACCCGGGGATCCACGCGGTGTGGGCCTACCGGCTGTGCCACAAGCTGTGGGTGTCGAACCCCGCGCTGCGGCCGCTCGCGCGGGTGATCTCGCAGCTCGCCCGCGCGCTGACCGGCGTGGAGATCCACCCCGGGGCGGTGATCGGGCGCCGGTTCTTCATCGACCACGGGATGGGAGTCGTCATCGGCGAGACCGCCGAGGTGGGCGACGACGTCCTGATGTACCACCAGGTGACCCTCGGCGGACGATCCCGGGGGCGGTTCAAGCGACACCCGACGATCGGCAACAACGTCCTGCTGGGCGCCGGCGCCAAGATCATCGGCCCGATCACGATCGGCGACGGAACCAAGGTCGGGGCGAACGCGCTCGTGGTCAAGGACGTCCCGCCGAACTCCGTGGTGACGGGAATCCCGGCCAACACCTCCCCCGGCGACGTCGTCGCCTGACGGCCGCCCGTCCGGGTGTCGCGGGTTCCGTCCGGCTCTCGGTGGGCGGCCGCGGGCTGACGCGAGGGCGTCCCCTAGGCTGGGCGGGTGCAGACCGATCCCCAGCTCGACCGACTGCGCGGGTCGATCGACAACCTCGACACCGCGATCATCAGCCTCCTCGCGGAGCGCTTCAAGATCACCCAGCAGATCGGCCTGCTCAAGCGTGAGCGCGGGCTCGCCCCGGCCGATCCGGAACGTGAGGTCGAGCAGATCGGCCGGCTGCGCCAGCTCGCGATCCAGAGCAACCTCGACCCCGAGTTCGCCGAGAAGCTGCTGAACTTCATCGTCGCCGAGGTGGTCCGCCACCACGAGGCGATCGTCCGGGAGGCCCCCGACACCACACTGTGAGTTCAAGCGCCCCCACACCTCTCAGCTCACAGCTTGCCGAAAGCCACCCGTCACACTGTGAGTTGCGGAGCCGCCACACCTCTCAGCTCACAGCTTGCGGAGATCTGGGGGGCCGGCCGCGCCAAGCTCCCCCAACGCCACACTGTGAGCTGAGGCGCCGCCACACCTCTCAGCTCACAGCTTGCCGCAACCCACCCATCACACTGTGAGCTGAGGCGCCGCCACACCCCTCAGCTCACAGCTTGCGAAGGCCCGGGGCGGTTGCGCCAGCTCAGCGCCGGCGTCGGCGCACCCACCACACCGCTCCCGCGGCGACCGCCGCGCCCGCCACCGCCCACGGCACCCAGTTGCGGCGCTCCGCCGCCGCCTCGGCGCCCCCGAGCCGCACCTCGCCGCGGCCACCGTCGACCGTGATGGTGTCGCCGGTGTGGATCCGGTGGGTGGCGACGCCCGTCCCCAGCACGGCGGGGATGCCGTACTCGCGGGCGACGATCGAACCGTGCGACAGGACGCCGCCGACATCGGTGACAACGCCTCCGGCCACCGCGAACAGCGGGGTGTAGGCGGGGGTGGTGATCTCGGCCACCAGGATCTCGCCCGGTGCGAAGTCTGCGAAGTCGGCCGGTCCGCCGATCACCCTCGCCGGCCCGGTCACCAGCCCGCCGGAGCCCGCATTGCCCTTGAGGATGTTGCCGGTGCCCCCGTCCACCCTGGCCGGCAGGAACCTGTCCCACATCCCCATCAGCCGGTTCACCGGCAGGTACTGCGGCGGACGCAGCAGCGCCTGCCCTCGGTGCAGCGCCCGCCGCCCCGCGATCCGGTCGGCCAGCCCGGGCACCGGTTCGCCGGTCACCAGCTGCTCCGCCTCGCCCCGGGTCAGCCAGTACACCTCGTCGGCGCCCGCCAGCAGCTCGGCCGAGACCAGCCGGTCACCGAGTTCGGCCAGCAGCCGCCGCATCTGCGGCCAGGCTAGGCCGAGTGCCGCG
>JAVHXR010000344.1 GCA_031119515.1 Propionicimonas sp. | reverse complement strand
CAACAGCCCCAACACCCCGAACACGCCCAACAGCCCCACCCCGCCGCCGTCCCCGGCCACCCCGGCGAGCCCCGCTAGCGCTCCGTCCGCGGCTTCGGGAGACTGACCTTGTGACAGGTGACCTCGCCGCGGAGACCGCGCTGCTGACCTCACCGGAGGCGGCGGACCTTCTCCAACTCGCGCTCACCGGCGATCCGGAGGTCGTCCTGCCTGGCTTCACCGCCCGGCTGGACGACCTCCACTACCGTCCGGGCTCGGAGGTCACGGCGATCTACACCGTCAGCTTCGGCGAACCCGGGCGGTCGCGCACCGAGCACCTGCTGGCCACCACGGCCGAGGTCGACGGCGGGGTGGCGACCCTCACCAGCGAGGGCATCAGCCTGCGGGTCTGGCGGCACCCTGCGGACCCGCGACTGCCGGGGCTGGCGCCTGCCTGCGACCCCGCCACCGTCCTGGAGTGGCTCACCGCCGCCGACCCACGCCAGCCGCCGGCCGCGCTCCACCTCGAGCTCCTCACCTACCGCCCGCTGCGGCGGGCGGTGCTGCAGGCGACGGCCGACGACCGGCAGTTCTTCCTCAAGGTGATGCGACCCGGCTACGACGACCGGCTGGCCATCCGCCAGCAGCTGCTCGCCCAGGCCGACCTCACCGTCCCGATCCTGACCCGACCGGCACCGGGGGTGCTCGTGTCGCAGCGGATCCAGGGCCACTCGCTGGCTCACTCCCTGCTCGTATGGAACCGCGGCCACGGCACCCTGCCCGCTCCGGCCGACCTGGTCGCCCTGCTCGACCGGCTGCCCGCGGCCGTGCTCGAGCTGCCGCGACGCCCGTCCTGGAGCGAGAACCTCGACTTCCACGCGGCCACCGCCCGGCAGCAGCTGCCGGATGCCACCGACCGGATCGACCGGCTCGCCGGACGCGTCCGGCAGGTGCTGGACGCCGGCCGGCACGGGCCGCTGGTCCCCACCCACGGCGATTTCTACGAGGCCAACGTGTTCGTGGACGGTGCGACGCTGCGATTCATCGACGTCGACTCGGTGGGGCCGGGGCTGCGCGAGGACGACCTGGCCTGCTGCCTGGCGCACCTTGCCGTCCTGCCCGGCCTGGACCGCCACTCCTACGGACGCGTCCCCGAGGTGCTCGACGCCTGGCAGTACGGCTTCGAACTGCAGGTCGACGCCACCGACCTGCGAGCCCGGACGGCCGGCGTGCTGCTCAGCCTGGTCTCCGGCGCCGACCCGGGCCAGGCGCTCCGCCGGCTGGAGATCGCCGAACACTACGCCGCCTCGGCCCGCTAGCCCACCGGTGCAGATGAGAGGACTCTCATCGCCGCGCACTGGTCGGTCTCATTCCCCGCACCTAGCCTGAACGCGAGGAAGGGAGCACCATGCCGCTGTCGAAGTCCGCGATCGCCTGGGCAGTCTCCGGCACGCTCGGGGTGGGTACCTGTGCGCTCGGGATCGCCGCGCTGAGCTCGGGAGCCCCGGCCGCCGCAGAGCCCCGTCCGGCGATCGTGGTCGGCGCGCTGCCGGGCCAGCCGTCGGAGTCCCCGACCCCGACCCCGTCGACATCCCCGAGCCCCGACGCGACGACGGCGGTGCCGACGAAGGCGCCCACCCTGACCGCCGCGACGTCCCCGACGGCGAAGACCCCGGCCACCGCGAAGACCACCGTCAGCCCACGGACGCCGCAGAGCCCGGCCTCCCCGGTCACGCCGCCCTCGCCCCGCAGTGCCGACTCCGGCGACTGAGCGGCCGGGTCACACCAGCCGGTACCCCATCCCGCGCACCGTCTCGAAGTAGTCCGCGCCGAGCTTGCGGCGCAGGTAGCGGACGTAGACGTCCACCACGTTGGAGCCGGGGTCGAAGTCGTATCCCCACGCCCCCGACAACAGCTGCTCACGGCTGAGGACATGCCCCGGGTTGCGCAGGAACATCTCGGCGAGGGTGAACTCCCGTGCGGTCAGGTCCACCACCCGCCCGGCCACGGTGGCCCGGCGGGTCCGCAGGTCGAGGCTCAGCTCGCGATGGGTCAGGACCATCGCCGAGTCGCCGGGCGCCTCGTTCCGCAGCCGGAGGTGGATGCGGGCGAGGAGTTCGTCGAAGCTGAACGGCTTCGGCATGTAGTCGTCGGCCCCCGACTGCAGCCCGGCGACGGTGTCGGCGACCGACGATCGCGCGGTCAACATGATCACCGGGGTGGTGACGCCCTGCCCGCGCAGCCGGGAGAGCACCTCGAAGCCGTCGATGTCCGGCAGCCCGATGTCGAGCACCACAAGGTCGATGTCGCCATCCAGGACGAGGCGGACCGCCGCCTCTCCCGAGGGCTCGATCAGACAGGTGAAGCCTGCCGCACGCAGGCCCTTGGCCACGAACGCTGAGATCCGCGGCTCGTCCTCAACGATCAGGATCTGGCTCATCGAGCTCCTCCGTTCTGGTCGCCGTCGCCGGCACCACGATCGCGATCCGGCTCCCCAACCCGGCGACCGACTCCACCTCGACCCTGCCGTGGTGAGCCTCGGCGATCGAGGCGACGATCGCCAGCCCGAGCCCGGTCCCCCGCCCGGAGCGGCCGCGCACCTTGCGGTCCAGGATCCGGGAGCGGTCCTCCTCTGCGATCCCGACACCCTCGTCGCGCACCCACAGCAACAGCTCGCCGTCCACCACCCGGCTGCCCATGGCGACCGTCGAACCCGCCGCGGAGTACTGGACGGAGTTCGCCGCGAGCTGCAGCCACGCCTGGGCGAGCCGCTGCGGGTCGACGTCGAGCTCGGCGTCGGCGAGGTCGTCCAGCACCCAGTGCCGCTGCCCGAGCGTGCTCGCCTTCGCGAGGGTCTCGTCGGTCAGCCGCGCGATGTCGGTCGGCTCGAGCCGGACGAAGTCGGGCTGCTCGGCCTTGGCGAGCACCAGCAGGTCGTCCACCAACCGGCCCATCCGCTGGAGCTCGTCGAGCACCAGCGCCCTGGTGCCGGCGACGTCGGCGGGGTCGTCGGCGTCCATCAGCTCCAGGTGGCCGCGGACGATGGTGAGCGGGGTGCGGAGCTCGTGGCCGACGTCGTCCAGCAGGTCGCGCTGGCTGCCGACGGCGGCTTCCAGCCGGTCGAGCATGCCGTTCACCGTCACCGCGAGCGCCGAGAGGTCGTCGCTGCCGCTGACCGGGATGCGTTGGGTGATGTCGGTCTCGGTGATCCGCTCGGCGGTCTCGCGCATCACGCTGACCGGCCGGAGCAGCCGTCCGACGAAGAGCCAGATCAGCATCGCGACCAGGACCAGCGAGCCGAGCGCGACCAGGCCGTACGTCAGGTAGACCGGCTGCAGCACGGCCCGCTCCTGACCCATGTCGGCGACCCGGACCAGGGCGCCGGTGGCGCCGGTGGCGGCGAACCTGACCGGCACCACGATGTAGCGGTAGTCCCGCAGGGCAGTGGTCAGCGAGCCGTGGGTCACCTCGGCCCGCCGGGCCAGCGGGAGCACCGCGGCGACGAGTTCCGGATCCTCCTCGGGACGCAGCGTCACCCCCTCCTGCGCGGTCCACCGGATCTGGTCGCCGACGACCGCGAACGAGCCCTCCGAGGGCGGGTGGACCGCAC
>JAVHXR010000343.1 GCA_031119515.1 Propionicimonas sp. | reverse complement strand
ATCGGCGTCAGCGCCGGCACCGCCGTCGGGCCGCTTGTGGTGGTGAGCCCGCCGCCGGAGGCGCCGCGCGACGAGCCCCCCACCACCGACGCCGGCCAGGCGTTCGAGGTGGTGACCGGCGTCCTGGAGGACGTCGCCGCCAGCCTCGAGGCGAAGGCCGCCGTCGCGGGCGACCACGCCAGGCCGATCCTCGAGGCCGGGGCGATGATGGCAAGGGACCCTGGGCTGGCGACGGGTATCGAGAACCACCTGAAGGCCGGCAAGGGCCCGACCACCGCCGTCACCGCGGCGGTCGAGGAGATCGCCGTCATGTTCGAGGGGCTCGGCGGCTACATGGCCGAGCGGGTGACCGACCTGCGCGACGTCCGCGACCGTGCGGTCGCGCGTCTGCTGGGCAAGCCCGAGCCGGGAGTCCCGACGCTCACCGTCCCCAGCATCCTCGCCGCCCACGACCTCGCCCCGGCCGAGACGGCGACACTGACCTCCGAGACCTGTCTTGGCATCATCACAGCGGCCGGAGGGCCGACCAGCCATACCGCGATCCTCGCCGCCCAGCTGGCGATCCCCGCCGTCGTCCAGGCTGTCGGGATCACCGACGTCGCGGCAGGCACCGTGGTCGCCATCGACGGCGGCGTCGGTGAGGTGACGGTGAACCCGACGCAGGAGGAACAGGAACTGCTCCTGGAGCGAAAGCGCCGCCGCGAGGCAGCGCTGGCGGGCGGGACCGGCAAGGGATCCACCAAGGACCACTACCCGGTCGCGCTGCTGGCCAACATCGGGACCGTGGACGACGCCCGCAAGGCGGCTGCCCAGCCGGTCGAGGGGGTTGGCCTGTTCCGGACGGAGTTCGTCTTCCTCGACCGCGACGCGATGCCGACCGTCGAGGAGCAGACCCGGATCTACACCGACGTCTTCGAGGCGTTCGGGGACCGGCGGATCGTCGTCCGCACCCTCGATGCCGGCGCCGACAAGCCGCTGAAGTTCGCCGACCTCGGCCACGAGGAGAACCCCGCGCTGGGCCGGCGCGGGCTGCGGTTGGGGATGATCAGGACCGACGTGATGGACGCCCAGCTGGAGGCACTGGCGGCGGCCTACCAGGCGACCGGCGCCGACGTCAGGGTGATGGCACCGATGATCGCGACCGAGGCGGAGGCGATCTGGTTCGCCGAGCGGGTGCGTGCCGTCGGCCTGCCGAAGGTCGGGGTGATGATCGAGGTCCCGGCGGCCGCGATCCGGTCCAAGGGGATCCTGTACCACGTCGACTTCGCCTCGCTCGGCACCAACGACCTGCAGCAGTACACGATGGCCGCCGACCGGATGCAGGGCGAGTTGGCCACCCTGCTCGACCCGTTCGAGCCGGCGCTGCTGGACGTGGTGGCGCTGGCCTGTGCCGGCGGCCAGGCGATGGGCAAGCCGGTCGGGGTGTGCGGGGAGGCAGGCGGCGATCCGGCGCTCGCCCTGGTCCTGGTCGGGCTGGGGGCGTCCAGCCTCTCGATGGCCCCGAGCAAGGTGGCCGCGGTGCGGACGGCGCTGTCGCTCCACACCCGCGAGCAGTGCCAGCAGATGGCGGCGGCGGCGCGCGCGTCGACCTCGCCGGGCGCAGCCAGGGCCGCCGTCCTCAAGATGGCGGACCCGGTCCTGCTCGACCTGGTGTAGTCCGGTCCCGCCGGGCGCTGCCCGGCGGGACTCCCGGCTACTTCCCGGCGCCCTTCAACGAGCCCTCGATGTCGCCGCCGTCCTTGCCGGCCAGGCAGGTCACGGTTCGGTCACCGGCGGAGGTCCAGGTCTGCCTGGTGGGCTGCAGCACGGTCAGGTCGTAGTCGGACTTGCCGGCCGAGACCCCCACGAAGTCCTTGAACCGGGCGTTGCAGAACTCCTCGGCCTGATCCTGGACGGAACCCGCACCGGGGAAGTCGTCCCCGGTGAGCTCGGTGGCGGCGAACGCCTCCCAGGAGTGGGGTTCGGCGCAGGGGACGAGCACCACCTGCTCGATCGTCCCGGTGGTCAGTGGCCCGGTGCAGTCCCCGACCCGCAGCGAGAACGCATCCGCCGGGGACGACTCGGTCACCTGGCCCGCGCTGTTGCGGGGGCCGTCGCTGGCGCAGCCCGCCAGCCCGAGAGCGGTCGCGGCGACCGCCGCCGCGAGGCAGCCGGCGGCCCGCGTCCGTCCCGGACCGGTCATCCGGCCGCGGGGGCGAGTTCGACGTCCACGGTGAGGGAGTCGCCGGACTCTGCCCAGCGCACCTCGCCGACGATCCGGCCGACCGCCCGCAGGTCGCCCTCGACCAGCCTGAGCGCCGCCACCACCTCGGCGGGCCCGCTCAGGTCGGCGCGCACCACCTCGGTCTTCATCGACGCCTTCGCCTGCGACTTGGCGCCACGGATCCCGATCAGGGCAGCCGCCACCACCGACAGCAGCGACGCGTCGCCGCCGGCAGGGAGCTCGTCGGCGGCCGGCCACTCGGCGTGGTGGACGGATCCTGCCTGCCACCACGACCAGACCTCCTCGGTCACGAACGGCAGGAACGGCGCGAACAGCCGCAGCAGGACGCCGAGCGCCAGCCGCAGCGCGGACTGGGCGGACCCGGCCGCTGCGTCGCCGGAGGCGCCGTAGGCGCGTTCCTTCACCAGCTCGAGGTAGTCGTCGCAGAACTGCCAGAAGAACTTCTCGGTAGCCTCGAGGGCGGAGGTGTAGTCGAACGCCTCGAAGGCCGCGGTCGCCTCGGTGACGACCCCGCGCAGCGCGGCGAGCATGGCCAGGTCGGCCGGCTCGGTGATGGTTGCGGCGTCCGTCCCGGCACCGATCCCGAGGATGAACTTGCTCGCGTTGAGCACCTTCATCGCCAGCCGGCGCCCGACCTTCATCTGGGTCTCGTCGAACGGGGAGTCCATCCCGGGACGGGCCATCGCAGCCCGCCAGCGGACCGCGTCCGCGCCGAACCGCTCCAGGATGTCGGTGGGGACCACCACGTTGCCCTTGGACTTGCTCATCTTCTTGCGGTCGGGATCGACCACGAACCCGGAAATGGTCGCCCGCCTCCACGGCAGTTCGCCGTTCTCGAAGTGCGCGCGCACCACGCGGGAGAACAGCCAGGTCCGGATGATGTCGTGGGCCTGCGGCGCGATGTCCATCGGGAAGGTCAGTCGCCAGAGCTCGTCGTCGGACTCCCAGCCGCAGGCGAGCTGCGGGCTGAGCGAGCTGGTCGCCCAGGTGTCCATCACGTCAGGGTCGCCGACGAACCCGCCCGGCACGCCGCGCTGCTGCTCGGAGTAGCCGGGGGGCAGGTCGCTGGACGGGTCGACCGGAAGGGTGTCCTCGGCCGCGGTGATCGGGTTCGCGTAGTCGGGCTCGCCCTCGGCATCCAGCGGGTACCAGACCGGGAACGGCACGCCGAAGAACCGCTGCCGGGAGATCAGCCAGTCGCCGTTCAGGCCGTTGACCCAGTTGGCGTACCGGTGCCGCATGTGGTCGGGCACCCAGGCGAGTTCCTCGCCGCGGGCCAGCAGCGCCTGCTTGAGGTCCTCGTCCCGGCCGCCGTTGCGGATGTACCACTGCCGGGTCGAGACGATCTCGAGCGGCTTCTCGCCC
>JAVHXR010000342.1 GCA_031119515.1 Propionicimonas sp. | reverse complement strand
GGCCGGAGCTCCGCGAGCCGGGACGGGTCGTCGCAGGCGACCGGGGTGGCGCGGGCGATCCGTGCCCCGACGTCGTAGGTCGGGTAGGCGATCTCCGGGTACACCACGGTGTCGGCCTCCGACAGCCCGAGCAGGGTGGGCAGCCACGCCACCAGTTCCTTGGTCCCGACCACCGGGAGCACGTTGTGGTCCGACAACCCCTCGGCCCGCCAGCGCGAGCCCAGGTAGCCGAGGATGGCCTGGCGCAGCGCCGGCGTCCCCCAGGTCGTCGGGTAGCCGGGGGCGTCCGCCGCCCCGGCCAGCGCCTGCTGCGCCACCTCCGGGGTGGGATCGACCGGCGTCCCCACGGACAGGTCGACCAGGCCGCCGGAGTGCGCTGCCGCGAGGGTGCGGGCAGCGGCCAGCGTGTCCCAGGGGAAGTCCGGCAGCGACGCGGAGAGCGGGCTCACTCGCCCTGGGGCGGCAGTGCGGCGACGGTCGGGTGGTCGTAGTCCACCACGCCCTGCCTGGCCGCCCCGCCCGGAGAACCGATCTCGTCGAAGAAGTGGACGTTGATGTCGTAGTACTCGGCCTGGTCGGCCGGGACGTCGTCCTCGTAGTAGATCGCCTCGACGGGGCAGACCGGCTCGCAGGCGCCGCAGTCGACACACTCGTCGGGGTGGATGTAGAGCATCCGGTTGCCCTCGTAGATGCAGTCGACCGGGCACTCCTCCACACACGCGCGATCCTTGATGTCCACGCAGGGCAAGGTGATCACGTAGGTCATTGCGTTGGGCTCCTCGTACGACGGTCTGTCGCCTACTGTACAACCCATGACCGGCCCATCCGACGACACGCCGCACCGCGTCCCCACCCAGCCTGGAGTACGGGTGACAGTGCGATTCCGGGTTCCAGAAGGAGGGACGAAGGACGTCGTCGGGTACGTCGTCGGCGCCGGCCCGACGACCATGACAGTGCTCGACCGGCGCGGCGCCGAACATGTCATCCGGCTCGCCGACATCGTCGCCGGCCACCGGGTGCCGGTCTCCCGCGGCCGCGACCCGATGCGGATGCCGGCCGACCTGCTGGATGCGATGGCGGAGCGGACGGGGGTGGCCGGGCGGCGGTTCGTGATCCGGCTGGCCGACCTGCTGGAGGGACGCGAGCCGCCCGCGCTGGTGGCCAGCCCGGAACTGGCGACCGCCGACGGCGAGTGGGTGACGGCCGGTCCCGACGAGCCGCTCGAGGAGGTCGCCTGGTGGGCGTCGAGGTCAGGGGTCCGCAGCATGCAGGTGCGCACCGACGACCCGGCGAGGATCGCAGCGCTGCTGGACCGCGGCTTCCGCGAACTGGCCTGAGCCGGCCGGCCAACCACCGGGCTCGAACCGGCGCCGGGCAGGTGTCGGCGTGGGAGGATGCAGCCACGCGCCGGTCCCGGTGCGCCGAGGGGGATGCGTTGACGACTCGAGCACCGTCGCGGCGACCGCTGGTCACCGCACCCGACATCGTGGACGTGTTCGTCTACGTGGTCGTGCTGAACCTCTACATCGAGTACCTGCCGGCCATCGTGACCGAGACCTTCACGCTGTCGCTGCTCACCGCCGTCCTGCTCAAGGTGGTGCTGGAGGCCGTCGTGTGGGCGAAGGGACGGGTGCTGCGCCGGTTCGCCGCGGCGGAGACGGCGACGGCGAAGGTGGTCGCCGGCGTCCTGTTGTGGGGGCTCGCCTTCGGCAGCAAGTTCCTGGTGCTGGAGCTGGTCGCGCTGCTGTTCGCCGACAGCGTCCGGCTGGGCGGGTTCTTCGCGGTCACCGCGCTGGTGCTCAGCCTGCTGCTCGCCCGGGCGGGGGTTCGCCGGCTGCTCGCCGCCGAACCGGCAGCCGACCTGGACTGACGCTGCTCACCGCAGCCGCCACACGCCCACGGCGGGACCGTGCGCCGACACCTCGACCCCCTCCCGCGTCACCCTGAGGTCGGGCGTGGCGGCGAGCCTGCCGCCGTAGATCAGTTCGGGCGCGGCCCCGTCGGCGACCAGCCAGCGGGGTAGCCGGACGCCGTCCCATGCCGCCCTCGCCAGCACCACGAGGATCCGCTCCCCGGCGGTCTCGCGCAGGTAGCCGACGGCGTCGTCCTCGACGACGGCCCAGCGCAGCCCGCCGTCCCGCAGCGGCGCCGTCGCCCGCCGGGTGGCGATCAGCCGCCGGTAGACCTCGAAGACGGCGTCGTCCCACCGCTGGCCACCGCCGGCGGCGATCTGGTCCCACGGCATCGTGGTGCGGCTGTGCTCGCCGGTCGTGCCGAGACCGCCGCCCTCGTCGCCGGCGAAGACGGCGGGGATCCCAGGGTAGGTGAACAGCCAGGCCACACCGACCTCCGTGACACGTGGGTCGCCGGTGATGGTGGTGATCCGCGCGGTGTCGTGGGAGTCGAGCATGTTCCACTGCCGCGCCGACGTCTCCCACGGCACGGCGAGGTCGAATTCCAGCATGGTCTCGACGACGTCGCGCCCCGGGCGGCGCGGGATCGGGGTCGGCAGGTCGATGAACTCGTACTCGGTGTCGGGCCTGGTCAGCCACGACCACAGCGGCTTGGTGAAGGCCGAGTAGTTCATGATCGACTGCCAGCCGTCGCCCGGCAGGTCGCGGGAGACGTCGTAGAAGTGCTCGGCGATCAGCAGGCCGTCGGGGTTGGCCGCCGCGACGGTGGCCCGGGCGGCGCGAGCGACGGCGTGGTAGAAGTCGTCCCCGGCGTAGCGGCCGGTCATGTTGGCGACGTCCACCCGCCAGCCGGCGAGGTTGAACGGCTCCCGCATGTAGTGGCCGACCACGGAGTCGGGACCGGACACCATGCGTCCCCACAGCTCGCGCGAGCCCCAGTTCAGCTTCGGCAGTGACGGCACCCCCAGCCAGGACACGTAGTCGGGGACGTCGCGGGCGGCGTCGTTGGGAAGCTCGTCCCCCCACTGCTCGACCAGGCTCGCCGACCAGTCGTGCAGGCTGATCGGGCTGTGCTCGGCCCAGTAGTAGAACCCCGCCTCGACAGAGCCGCGATCCGCGCGGGCGGCCCGGAACCACTCGTGGCTGACGCCGGTGTGGTTGGTGGTGAGGTCGCCGATCACCCTGATGCCGCGCTCCCCCGCCGCCGCGACGAGGGCGGCCAGTGCCTGGTCGCCGCCCAGCAGCGGGTCGACATGGGCGAAGGTCCCGGCGTCGTAGCGGTGGTTGCTGCGGGAGGGGAAGAACGGCGTCAGGTAGAGCAGGTTCGCGCCCAGCCGTTCGAGGTGGTCGAGGTGGCCGGCGACACCGGCGAGGTCGCCGCCGTAGAACTGCCGGCCGGTGCCCGGGCCGCCGGCCAGCGGCTCGTCGTCCCAGCTCGCCGGGACGGCCCAGTCCGGCAGGCGCCGCCCGGCCGCCGCCGGCGAGCGCGCGAACCGGTCGGGGAAGACCTGGTAGCCGATGGCGTCCGCCGCCCACGCCGGTGTCGGCGGGTGGATCGTGACCTTGAAGTCGCCGGCGTCGGTCACGTCCCTGTCGAACACCCCGCGGCCGGTCACCCACTGGTAGCCGCCGGGACGGACCACCAGCCAGCGGTAGGTGACGACAGGGTTGTCCACCGGCAGCACGGCGCGGTACCAG
>JAVHXR010000341.1:1896-3614 GCA_031119515.1 Propionicimonas sp. | reverse complement strand
GGCCTACTTCTCGGCGCCCAAGATGGCCTGGCTGCGGCGGGAGTGGACGGGTACGGGGGTCGTGACGACCTCCGACACCTGGCTGCTGCACCAGCTCACCGGCGAGTTCGTGACCGACGTCACGACCGCGTCCCGCTCGCTCGTGCTCGACCTCGACACCAGGACCTGGGACGACCAGCTGCTCGACCTGTTCGGGCTCGGCGACGAGGCGCTGCCGCGGATCGTCGCCTGTGACGAGGTGCTGGGCACCACGGGCCGGTTCGGCGCGGAACTGCCGGTGGCAGGGCAGATCGTGGACCAGCAGGCCGCGCTGTTCGCCCAGGGTTGCCTCGCGCCCGGACAGGCCAAGTGCACCTTCGGGACCGGTGCGTTCCTGCTGGTCAACACCGGCTCGGTGGCGCCGCGGTCGGGCGCCGGCCTGACCACGTCGGTCGCCTGGACGCTGCGCGACGGCACCGACTACTGCCTCGACGGGCAGGTGTTCACGGTGGCGTCCGCGATCCGGTGGCTGACCGACACCGGCCTGATCTCGGGACCGCCCGAGCTCGACGTCGTCGCGGCGGAGGGGGCGGGCGGGACGCTCTGCGTCCCCGCGCTGGCCGGGCTGGCAGCGCCGTGGTGGCGCAGCGAGGCGCGCGCGTCCTTCGCCGGGATCGGCCTGGCGACGACCCGGGGCAACCTTGTCGCCGCCGTACTGGAAGGCATCGCCGCCCAGGTCGCGGAGCTGGTCGCCACCGTCGAGCGCGACACCGGCGACGCGCTGACCGTACTGCGTGTCGACGGCGGCCCCACCCGCAGCGCCGTCCTGATGCAGGCGACGGCAGACCTGTGCCAGATCCCGGTCGAGATCTACGCCTCCCAGCACGCGACAGCCCTCGGCGCCGCCGCGATGGGCAGGCTGGCGCTCGACCCGTCCCTCACCCCCGCGGCCGCGATCGGCGGCGGCAGCCGGGGGCTCACCTACACCCCACGGTGGAGCGCCGACCGCGCGGGCGGGTTCCTCGCCCGCTGGCGCGCGCTCGCCGCCCGAAGCCTCGAGGAGGCACCGCATGCCTGACCCGCACTCCACCCCCACGACGGCGGAGACGTTCGACGTCGTCGTGATCGGAGCCGGGGTGGTCGGCTCCGCCGTCGCCCGGGAGTTGTCGGCCTACCGGCTCTCGGTGGCGCTGGTCGACGCCCGCCGCGACGTCGGTGACGTGACGTCGAAGGCCAACACCGCGATCCTGCACACCGGCTTCGACGCCAGGCCCGGCAGCCTGGAGTCCCGCCTCGTCCACGACGGGTACGGGCTCCTCCAGGAGTACGCCGAGACCGTCGGGATCCCGGTGGAACGCACCGGGGCGCTGCTGGTCGCCTGGACCACGGAGCAGTTCGAGGCCCTGCCCGGCCTGCACGCCAAGGCGGCAGAGAACGGCTACGGCGAGACCTTCCTGGTCGACGCCGCCGAGGTGTACCGGCGCGAGCCGCACCTCGGCGAGGGTGCCCTGGGCGGCCTGGTGGTGCCGGGGGAGTCGATCATCTGCCCCTGGACGACGACCCTCGCCTACGCGACCGAAGCGGTCGCCCGGGGCGCGGTCCTGCTGCTCGGCCGGGAGGTGACAGGGATCCTGCCCGGCCCGGAACACACCGTCCTGCAGACCCCGGCCGGCAGCATCCGGGCCCGCTGGGTGGTCAACGCCGCCGCAATCTTCGGTGCCATCCACTTCTATACCCAG
>JAVHXR010000341.1:0-1886 GCA_031119515.1 Propionicimonas sp. | reverse complement strand
GCCTCGGCGGCGACCTGGTCGACCGGGCGTTCGGCTACGAGCGCTTCGCGGTCACGCCGCGCCGAGGCGAGCTGTTCGTGTTCGACAAGCTCGCCCGGCCGCTGGTCAACGAAGTGCTGCTCCCGGTGCCGAGCTCGAAGGGCAAGGGGGTGCTCATCTCGCCGACCATCTACGGCAACGTGATGCTCGGCCCGACCGCGGAGGACCTGACCGACCGGACCGACACCTCGACCTCTGCAGAAGGCTTCGCGATGCTGCTCGACAAGGGTGCGCTGATCCTGCCCGACCTGATCGGGCAGGAGGTGACGGCCAGCTACGCCGGCCTGCGGGCCGCCACCGAGCACTCCGACTACGTGGTCGACGTCGACCCTGCCCAGCGGTACCTGTGCCTGGGCGGCATCAGGTCCACCGGCCTCACCTCGTCCCTCGCGCTGGCCGGCCATGCCGCCTCCCTGCTGGCGTCCGCCGGCCTGGAGCTGGCGCCGGCACCCGAGGTGCCGGCGGTCCGGATGCCGTACCTGGGCCAGTCCGGGGTCCGGCCGTACGCCGACCCGGTGCGGGTCGCCGCCGACCCGGCCTACGGCGAGGTGGTCTGCTTCTGCGAGCGGGTCACCAGGGGAGAGATCAGGGACGCGCTCGCGTCCCCGATCCCGCCGGTCGACCGCGGCGGCCTCGCCCGGCGCACCCGGGCCACCAACGGGCGCTGCCAGGGCTTCTTCTGCGGCGCCCGGATCGACCAGATCCTCGCCGAAGGGAAGCAGTCATGAGCTCGCGGAAGGTCCGCAGGACCAGGGTGGCAGTGGTCGGCGGTGGGCCTGCCGGCCTCACCGCCGCCCGTGAACTCGCCGGCTCCGGCGAGGTGCTCGTGCTCGAGCGCGAAGCCGACGCGGGGGGCATCCCCCGCCACAGCAACCACCTCGGCTACGGCTGGCGCGACCTGCGCACGCTGCTGACCGGCCCCGCCTACGCCCGCCGGCTGGCCCGCGACGCCGCCGGCGCCGGCGCGACGATCTGGACCCGCGCGATGGTCACAGGGACCGACGGCACGACGCTGGAGGTCAGCTCCCCGGAGGGCGTCTTCGACGTCCGCGCGGACGCCGTCGTGCTCGCCACCGGGGCAAGGGAACGGCCGCGTGCGGCGCGCCGGATCCCCGGTGACCGGCCGGCCGGTGTCCTGACCACCGGCGAGCTGCAGAACAGCGTCCACCTGCTGCACCGCGGTGTCGGCATGCGGGCTGTCGTGGTGGGCAGTGAACTGGTCTCGTGGTCGGCCGTCCTCACGCTGCGGCACGCCGGGGCGCGGACGGTGCTGATGACCTCGAGCCGGTCCAGGGCAGAGACCTACGCGGTGGTCGGCCTCGGCGGCCGGCTCGCCTTCGGAGTCCCGGTGGCGCACCGGACGACGGTCGAGCGGGTGATCGGCCACGGCCGGGTGGAGGCCGTCGAAGTGCTCGACCACGCCACCGGCCAGCGCCGCACGGTCGCGTGCGACTGCGTCGTGTTCACGGCGGACTGGATCCCGGACAACGAGCTCGCCGTCTCCCTCGGGCTCGCCCTGCAGCCGGGATCGCTCGCCCCGCTCGTCGACCGCGGATTGCGCACCGAGGTGCCGGGGGTGTTCGCCGCCGGCAACCTGCTGCACCCGGTCGAGACCGCCAGCAAGGCCGCCGTCGACGGAAGGCAGGCCGCCCGCAGCGTGGAGCGGTGGCTGGCCGGCGAGGCGCCGGGGCTCCCGGTCGCTGTGACGGTGCGCGCGCCGCTGGCGTGGATCTCGCCCAACCTGCTGCGACCCGGCGACCCGGCCCCCGCGCAGGGCCGCTACCTGGCCTGGTCGACGCAGTACCGCAGGTTCCCGACGGTCGTCGCGCACCAGGCCGGCCGTGAGG
>JAVHXR010000026.1 GCA_031119515.1 Propionicimonas sp. | reverse complement strand
AACGCCGACGGCGCGCCGGCCGCGCTCGACGCGATCCGGGCCGTACTGCGGGGCTGACCGCGTGCGCCCCGGCGTCCGGCTCGCCCTCGACTGGGGATCCACCCGGATCGGGGTGGCGGCCTGCGACCCCGCCGGGTCGCTGGCGTACCCGGTGGAGACCGTGCCTGCCGGACCGGCCGCGCTGGCCAGGATCCGGGTGCTGGTCGAGGAGTACGGCCCGATCGAACTCGTCCTCGGCCTGCCGCGCACGCTGGCCGGGACCGAGGAGCTGGCGGCGCAGCGGATCCGTGAGGTGGCGGCGACGCTGACCGCCGAACTGCCAGGGCTCCCGGTGCGCCTGGTGGACGAGCGGCTCACCACGGCGACCGCGTCCCGGCGGCTCGGGCAGGCCGGCCGGAACACCCGACGGCAGCGCCGGGTGATCGACCAGGCGGCAGCGGTGGCTATCTTGGAAGGTGCGCTCGACCGCGAGCGCGCCACCGGAGAACCGCCAGGAGAACTGACATGACCGCGCGACGCGCCCTCGAACCCGACCGGCAGTCGGGCCGCGGCGGGCGCTCGAAGGCGTGGATCGCCGTCCTGGTCTCGCTGCTGGTGCTGGTCGGCGCGGCGGCCGGGGGCTGGCTGTTCGCCCGCGACGCGGTGCGCGGCTGGTTCACGGTCGCCGACTACCCCGGTCCCGGCGGGGCGGAGGTCGTGGTGACCATACCCAAGGGCGCGAGCATCACCCGGATCGGCGAGATCCTCACCGAGCAGCGGGTGGTCGCCTCGGCGAGCGCCTTCGTCAGGGCCGCAGGCGAGGAGCCGGAGGCCGCCACCATCCAGGCCGGGGACTTTCGGCTGCGGACCGAGATCCCGGCGCGCACCGCCGTCGAGATGCTGCTCGATCCCGCCAACGCCGAGCGCTCGACGTTCACCCTGCGCGAGGGAGGGTGGCTGAGCGACCACGTCGCCGCGATGGCGCAGGCGAGCGGGCTGCCGGCGTCCGACTTCGAGGAGCTGCTGGATGATCCGGACGGGCTGGGGCTGCCGGAGTGGGCCGGCGGGAACCCCGAGGGCGTCCTCTTTCCCGACACCTACGAGCTGCCGGACCCGCTGGACGCACGCTCGATGATCGAGCTCGCCACCAACCGGTTCGGGGACGTCACGGCGGACCTCGACTTCGAAGCGGCCGCGAAGGCCCGGGGCCTCACCCCGCTCGAGGCGCTGACGGTCGCCAGCATCGTCGAGCGTGAGGTGGCCCGGGCGGAGGACCGGCCGCGGGTCGCCCGCGTGATCTACAACCGCCTGGCCGCAGGGATGCCGCTGCAGATGGACTCCACCGTCCACTTCGCCAGCGGCGAGCGGGGGAGCGTCTGGACGTCGGACGAGGCCAGGGCGAGCGATTCGCCGTACAACACCTACAAGCACAAGGGGCTGCCGCCCGGGCCGATCGCCTCGCCGGGCCGGGCGGCCCTGGAGGCCGCCATCGAGCCGGCCGACGGGGACTGGCTGTTCTTCGTGGCGGTGAACCTCGACACCGGCGAGACCAGGTTCACCTCGACGGCCGCCGAGCACCAGCGGGCGGTCGACGAACTCCACGCCTGGTGCGCGGCGAGCGACGAGAATCGGGCGAAGTGCGCCTGAGCCGGGCGTCCACGGCGGTGGGTTGGCGTCGGTCCAGTAGGGTTGCCCGGAGACCACCGACAGGGAGGACGACGCGTTCATGGCCTGGTTCACCCGGAACCTGAGGGATTCCGAGACCGGGAAGCTCAGCGGCAAGGAGGTCTGGCTCCGGGTCCGCAGCGCTTTCGCAGTGCTCCTCAGCGTCGGTGTCCTCGTCGTGGGCGTCGGCTTCGTCAGCGACCGGGTCCAGACCGCATGGACCGAGTTCCGCACCGCCGAGGACTACGTCGGCGAGGGCGTGGCACCGATCGAGGTGACCATCGCCAAGGGCACCACGCTGTCCGCTATCGCCGACCTGCTGGTCGAGAAGGACGTCATCAAGACGGCGAAGGCTTTCGACCGGGAGGCGGCGGCGAACGCCGACTCCAAGCGGATCCAGGCCGGCCGGTTCCAGCTGAAGACCCAGATCCCCGCCAAGCTCGCGCTGTCGATGCTGCTCGACCCGAGCAACATCCTGCGGGTCCGGATGACCCTGGCTGAGGGGCAGCGCCTCGACGTCCAGCTCGCCCAGATGGCGAAGGCCTCCGGGGTGGCGCCCAAGCAGTTCACCAGCGCGCTGAAGAACCTCAAGAAGCTCGGCCTGCCGAAGTGGGTGAAGTCCTCGGCCGAGGGCTTCCTCTACCCGGACACCTACGAGCTCCCGGAGGATCCGACCGCCACTGCGGTGATCAAGCTCGCGACCACCCAGTTCAACACCGTCGCCAAGGAACTCGACCTCGAGGCCCGCGCCGACGACCTCGGGATCAAGCCGTACCAGGCCGTCGTGATCGCCAGCATCATCGAGAAGGAGGTCTTCCGCGAGGAGGACCGCGCGAAGGTCGCCCGGGTGATCTACAACCGCCTGGAGCGGGGGATGACCCTCGGGATGGACTCCACTGCGATCTACGCCTCCTGGCGGGAGGGTCTGGAGAAGACCAACTACAACCTCGACTCGCCCTACAACACCCGGGTGAACAAGGGGCTCCCGCCGACCCCGATCAACTCCCCGGGACGAGCGACGCTCGAGGCCGCTGTCAACCCCGAAGAGGGCGACTGGCTGTACTTCGTCACCGTCGACATGGAGACCGGCGAGACCGAGTTCAGCTCGGACGAGACCGGCTTCCTGGCGAGCAAGGCCAAATACCAGGCCTGGTGCGCGGCGAGCGAGGACCACCAGAAGCTCTGTGAGTGAGGTCGGGCGCCCCCGCGAGTCCGTGACACACTGAGCCCCATGCTCCGCTTCCTCACCGCCGGGGAGTCCCACGGCCGCGCCCTGGTCGCCACCATCGAGGGACTCCCGTCCCGCGTGGCGGTGACCAGCGACGAGATCGGGGCCGCGCTCGCGCGCCGCCGGCTCGGGCTCGGCCGCGGCGCCCGGATGAAGTTCGAGGCCGACGAGGTCACCCTGCTCACCGGGATCCGCCACGGCCAGACCCTCGGCTCCCCGATCGCGATCCTGGTCGGCAACACCGAATGGCCCAAGTGGGAGACCGTGATGTCACCGGACCCGGTGCCGGCCGAGGAGCTCGAGGATCTCGCCCGCAACGCCGCGCTCACCCGTCCGAGGCCCGGGCACGCCGACCTGGCCGGGATGCAGAAGTACGACTGGGACGAAGCCAGGCCGATCCTCGAGCGGGCCTCGGCCAGGGAGACGGCCGCGCGGGTCGCGCTCGGCCGGGTCGCCGCCAACTTCCTCGACCAGGCGCTCGGGATCCGGGTGCTGAGCCACGTGGTCTCGCTCGGGACCGCGGTGGCACCTGCCGCAGCATTGCCGCGGCCCGACGACCTGGAGGCGATCGACGCCGACCCGGTGCGCTGCTACGACCCCGGTGCCAGCGCGGCGATGCAGGCAGAGGTAGAGGCGGCCCGGCGCGACGGCGACACCCTCGGCGGGGTGGTCGAGGTCCTCGCCTACGGGCTCCCGCCGGGGCTGGGCTCGCACATCCAGTGGGACCGGCGCCTGGACGCCCGGCTCGCCGCCGCGCTGATGGGGATCCAGGCCATCAAGGGCGTCGAGGTCGGGGACGGGTTCGCCCTGGCGGCCACCCGCGGCTCGCTCGCTCACGACGAGATGGTGCCCGGCGGGGACCGGATCGCCAGGGTGTCGAACCGCTCCGGCGGCACCGAGGGCGGCATCAGCAACGGCGAAGTGCTGCGCGTCCGGGCCGCGATGAAGCCGATCGCGACGGTGCCGCGGGCACTGCGCACCGTGGACGTCCGAACCGGCGAGGCCGCCGCCGCCCACCACCAGCGCTCCGACGTCTGCGCCGTCCCGGCAGCCGGCGTGGTCGCCGAGGCGATGGTCAGCCTCGTCCTTGCCGAGGTCGCGCTGGAGAAGTTCGGCGGCGACTCGCTGGCCGAGACCCGCCGCAACGCCGAGGGCTACCTGGCCGGGCTGGCCCAGAAGAAGCAGTGGTGAGCGGGCCGGACCTCGTCCTGGTGGGAGCGCCCGCGGCCGGCAAGTCCACCGTCGGGGCGCGGGTGGCGCAGCGGGCCGGGGTCGGGTTCACCGACACCGACGTGCTGCTCTCCGAGCGGCTCGGGCTGAGCCTGCCGGAGGCGTGGGCGAGCCTGCCGCCGACGGCGATCGCCGCCGCGGAGGCGGAGGTCTGCCTCGCCGCCCTCACGGCCCCCGGGGTGGTGGCGCTGGGCAGCGGGGCCGTCGCCGATCCCGGCATCCGGGTCGCACTGGCCGGCCGGACGGTGCTCTGGCTCGAGGTCTCCGTGGCCCACGCCAGCCGCCGGCTGGGGCTGGTGGCGCTCGGGATGGACGCCCTGCTGGCGATGCGGAGTCGGCTGGACTCCCTACTCCGGGAGCGGGAACGGTGGTATGAAGAAGTCTCCACCCTCCGGCTGGACACCGATCGACTGACCGTGGCAGACGCGGTGGAAGGCGTGGAGCGACTGTGGGCAGGAGGCTAATGAGCGGCTGGGACCCCGTCGACGTGTTCGCAGAGCAGCCCTACCAGGTGTTGATCGAGCACGGGGTCTCGGCATTGCTGCCCGAGTTCCTGGACGGCGTCGACAAGGTGGCGATCATCCACCCGCCTTGTCTTGAGCACCTGATGAGGCGGATCAACGACTCCCTCGAGCAGCAGGTGGTCTCGATCGGCGTGCCCGAGGCCGAGCGGGGCAAGACGCCCGCGGTTCTGGAGTACTGCTGGGAGTCGCTCGCCGAGGCGGGCTTCACCAGATCCGACGCCATCATCGGCCTCGGCGGTGGCGCCACCACCGACCTGGCAGGGTTCGTGGCCGCCACCTGGCTGCGCGGCGTCCGCTACATCGCGATGCCCACGACCGTCCTGGCGATGGTGGACGCGGCGGTCGGCGGCAAGACCGGGATCAACCTCCCCGCCGGCAAGAACCTGGTCGGCGCCTTCCACGAGCCGTTCACCGTGCTGGGGGACCTGGACTACCTGGACAGCCTGCCGGACGCGGAGCTGCGATCGGGGTTCGCCGAGGTGCTCAAGTGCGGCTTCATCGCCGATCCCGAGATCCTCACCGAGTTCGAGGAGGATCCCGCGGAGGCGATCACCCCCTCGGCGCGGCAGGCACGGCTGATCCGGCGCGCGGTGGCCGTGAAGGCCGCCGTGGTGTCGGGAGACCTGCGGGAGCGCACCAGCGAGGGCGACAAGATCGGCCGCGAGGCGCTCAACTACGGCCACACCCTCGGCCATGCCATCGAACGCAACGAGGGCTTCACCTGGCGCCACGGCCAGGCCGTCAGCGTCGGGATGGTGTACGCCGCAGAACTGGCCCACCGGCTCGACCTGATCGACGCAGGACTGGTCCAGCGTCACCGGGACGTGCTCGCCCGGGCCGGGCTCCCGACCGGCTACGCCAACGGCGCCTGGCCCGAACTGCGCTCGGCGATCAGCCTGGACAAGAAGTCGCGCGGGCACACCGTCCGGTTCGTCCTGCTCAAGGGTCTCGCCGCCCCGGCGATCCTCGCCAACCCGGGTGAGGAGACCATGCAGGAGGCGTACCAGGCGATCGCCGAGGCCGGCTGAGCCGCCGGATGTGCGCCCGGGGCGCGGGTCAGAATAGACTGTCTGGTCGCACGAGAGACGAACGGACAAAGGGGCAGGCGGAGTGGTCTCCACCAACGATCTGAAGAACGGCATGGTGCTCGACCTTGACGGTCAGCTGTGGAGTGTCGTGTGGTTCCAGCACCACAAGCCCGGCAAGGGCAACACCGTGGTGCGCACGAAGCTGAAGCACGTGCTGTCGGGCAAGGTTGTCGACCGCACCTTCAACTCCGACACCAAGGTGGACACCGCCAACGTCGACCGTCGCGAGATGCAGTACCTGTACCACGACGGCGAGGCGTACGTGTTCATGGACACCACCACCTACGACCAGCTCAACCTGTCCGAGGACGTGGTCGGGGACGCCAAGAACTACCTGCTGGAGAACGGCACCGCCACCGTCGCGCTGCACGAGGCGAACCCGCTCTACATCGAGCTGCCGTCCTCGGTCGAGCTCGAGGTGACCTACACCGAGCCGGGCCTGCAGGGCGACCGCAGCACCGGCGGCACCAAGCCCGCCACCGTCGAGACCGGCCTGCAGATCCAGGTGCCGCTCTTCATCAGCACCGGTGAGCGGGTCAAGGTCGACACCCGCGACGGCAGCTACCTGGGCCGGGTCTGAATGCCGGCACCGGCCGCCAAGCGCGGCTCGGCGCGCACCAAGGCCCGCAAGCGGGCACTGGACGTGCTGTTCGAGGCTGACCTCCGGCAGGCTCCCGCTCTGGAGATCCTCCGGGACCAGACCGACCTCGGCGAGCCGCCGGTCCGTCCGTTCACCACCGAGCTGGTGGAGGGGGTGGAGCGGCATCGCGCCGAGATCGACCAGCTGGTCGCAGAGGGCCTCGCCGGTGGCTGGACCCTGGAGCGGATGCCGAGGGTGGACCGCAACCTCGCCCGGATCGCTGTCTACGAGATCGTCTTCACCGAGGTGGCGGACGAGGTGGCGGCAGCGGAGTGCGTCGCGCTGGCGCAGGAACTCTCCACCGATGACTCCGCCGTCTTCCTGAACGGCCTGCTGCGTACCGTTGCCGGCCGTCGCGCCGCCGGGACGATCTGAGACCCACCACCCCACCCGGGTAGGTTGCCCCCATGGTGGCCACGGTTCGCGCGCTGGGTGAGGAGTTCACCCGCCTGCTCGGACGGACCGCCGCGATGTGGTGGCGAATGCTGCCGTGGCTGGTCGGCTTCACCCTGTTCGGCTGGGTCGGCTACTACGGTTCTGTGCTGCTCGGCTCCGAGGTCGCGCCCCGGTGGCCGTGGCTGGTGGTGGGCAGCCTCGCCCTCGGCGTGGTGGTGCAGCTCGCCGCGATCGTCGCCGCCCTCCGCCTGGTGGTCCTCCGCGCCGGGGTGGCCCGGACGGAAGGACGCGGCAGCGCGCCGCTCCGCGTCCTCTCCCAGACCATGCTGCCGTTCCTGGCGATCTACGCGGCCTTCGGGTTCATCGACGACTACGCCCGCGACGTGGTCACCGTCGTGGTGGGGCGGGACAGCCTCTTCGGAGGCAGCGATCTCCTGAGCGCACTCAATCCGGCCGGGTCTCTGGCCGCCGCTCTCGTCGTGCTGGCCGCCGTGGCAGGACTGTTCCTGCTGCGGCGGATCCTCGAGCGCGCCGCCGAGCGCACCGGCAGGGTCTGGCTCGGCCTGGTCGCAGCCTTCGTGGAGGCCTGCTTCACCCTCCTGCTGCTGCTCAGCGTGTTCCGGCTGGTGGACCAGTTCTGGCTGTGGCTGAACGACCGCGAGCTCTCCGCCTGGATCGAGGCGTTGCAGGCCGGCCTGTTCGGCTGGCTGCGCCTGGACCAGGTGGTGGTGGATGCCTGGGAGTTCCTCAGCCAGACGGCCTGGCCCGTGCTGTGGGACCTGCTCTCGCAGCCGTTGGCCTGGCTCGCACTGGCAGGCGTCGTGGCAGGCTTCCAGTTCGCGACCACCGACGACCTGATCGATCGGGCCGGGCGGCGCACCGCCGCCGGCCCTTCATCGGCCCTGCGGAGCGTCTCGGGGGTCGCCCGCGAGATCCTGGCCGGCGATCTCGACGCCCCGGTGCTGCCGCTGTGGCAGGCGTTCCGACCGCTCCTGCGGGCGGGCTGGCCACTGTTGGGCGGGTTCGTGCTCGGGTTCACCGTGATCGACTGGGCAGGCGACCTGCTCGTCGAGGAGGTGGTCCGGAGGGCCGGGTTCCCGGCCGGCGCCGACGTGATCAGGGCGGCACCCTTCGTCGGGCTCGTCCCGCAGGTGCTGGTCCTCGGACTGCAGCTGGCGCTGCTGGGGGTGACCGCGGCGCGGGCGGCCGAGATCACCGCTGTGGAGCGACCCCGGATCGCCCGACCAGGCATCCAGGCGGCGGTCGTGATCCTCACCTGCATCCTGGTGGCACTGTCCAGCCTTGCCACCACCGGCGACGAGGAGGCGGTCGTCACCGGATCGCCAGGGGAGCCGGTCGCCCTGCTGGCGGTGACCGGGACGGTGGCCGAGCCTCGGGCGGCGGCGAGCCTCGTCGACCCTGGCGGCGCCGGTGTCACGACCGACCTGGTCTTCGTCGTGGTCACGATCGCGGTCGCCCAGGAGCGGGACGGCGTGCCGCTGGTCGCCGAACTCCGTGCCGGCGACCGCCGGTACGACCCCTGGGACGGCCGGTCCGGCATGCTGGCGGCCCCCGGCTTCACCAGCCGCCGCGACGTCGCCTTCGAGGTGGATCCGGCCGACCTCGCCGGGCCTCTCGTCGTCCGGCTGGTGCCGACGGTCGCGGTCAGCCGCGGGATTCCCGTCGCCGAGGTGGCGCTGCCCGGCCTCCAGGCATCCGGGGCCACCTCCTATGACTCGCTCGCCAGGACCTCGGCCGGATGAGCCGGCTCTCCAGCTTCCTGCGCAGCCCGGTGCAGGTACTCGGCACCGCCCTCGCGTGCGCCGTCGTGTTCAGCCTGGTCTGGGTGGCTCGTGCCACCACGGGTTCCGCGCCGGCTCCCGTCGTGGTCAGCGAGGGCGGCAGCGGCGCCGCGGGCGGTGCGACCTGGCGCCTGGAGGCCCTCGCCACCCTCGACGAGCTGCCGTCGGGTCTCTCGGTCACCGAACCTGCGCCGGGAGCGGTCTTCGTCGTGGCGACCTTCCGGTACGACAGCGGCCTCGACACGCTGTACTGCACGGCCAGGCTCGTGGGCGACGGGCGGGAGTGGAACGCGATCTTCTCCACGCCGGTCGACCCGTCGGCCTCGTCCGGCTGCGACGGGAGACCGTCGGGGACCGGCGAGGTGGCCTTCGAGGTCCCCGGGTCGGCTGTCGCAGAGCTCGCGGGGATCGAGATCAGGTCGGGCGCGGAGGCCGTCCGGCTGCTCGGGAGGGTTCAGTAGTCGGAGTCCGGCAGCCGGGTCGACGGCAGGGTCACCGTCCACGGCTGCCGGAACGAGTCCGGGCCCCAGGTCTGGACGTCATTCAGGCCGAGGACGGTGCTTGCGGTGAACTCCATCGGCACCAGTCCCAGCTCGACGGTGTCGCCCGGACGGAAGCCTGCCCCGAACCTGAAGCTGGCCCGCAGCTCCATCCACTGGTCCACCGGCGGGACCATGCTGCGGTCGTTCCCCCAGGGCCGCTCGGGGTCGAGGCGGCCGAGCGAGAACGTCGGGTCCTCGATGAACTGGCCCGAGCGGCGGTCGATCCCGACGAGGTTGCCGTAGCTGCCCGACAACGGCGCGAGGGTCTCGTCGTGGGGATTGCGGACGGTGCCGGTCACCACCACCTCCCACGGGCCGGTGGTGCGTTCGGTGAAGTACTGGACGGTCGCGGTGTCGAACCGGAACACCAGGTTGCCTGCGTCCAGCTCGGTGCCGGCGGGCACCGCGATCGAGCGGGTCGACCGGCGCTCGAACCCACCGAGACCGGCGACCACGCCGACCACTGCGGAAACCGCGAGGACGGCCACGACCAGACCCATCCAGCGGCGGCGTCGGGGTACGTCGGGGGGCCGGGTCACGGCCGCAGTCTATGCACGGCGGTACCGCGAGGTGGGGCGTCCGGGCTTTGGTAAGGTCGGGCGAGGTCAGCCGCCCGCAGCCGCCAACCGCGAAGGAACTCCATGCCAAGCAGCCTCCACGTGCGCCCGCAGGTCGATGCCCTGCTCGTTCTCGAGGACGGCCGATGGTTCCGTGGCTCGTCGTTCGGCGCTCCCGGCGAGGCGTTCGGGGAGGCCGTCTTCTCCACCGGGATGTCCGGCTACCAGGAGACCCTGACCGATCCGAGCTACCGCCGGCAGGTGGTGGTCGCGACCGCCCCCCACATCGGCAACACCGGCTGGAACGACGAGGACGACGAGTCCCGCCAGATCTGGGTGGCCGGCTACGTGGTGCGTGACCTCTCCAGGGTCCGCTCCAACTGGCGGTCGAACCGGTCCCTGGACGACGAACTGCGCGAGCAGGGGGTGGTGGGCATCGCCGAGGTCGACACCCGCGCGCTCACCAGGCACCTGCGCGAACGCGGCGCGATGCGGGTCGGCATCTCCACCGAGGAACTCGATCCCGAGCGGCTGCTCGCCAGGGTGCTGGCCGTCCCCTCGATGGCGGGCGCGAACCTGGTCGCCGAGGTCACCGTCGACCAGCCCCGGGTGATCGAGGCGGTGGGGGAGAAGCGCTTCACCGTCGCCGCGGTCGACCTCGGCATCAAGGACATGTCGCCGCAGCGGATGTCCGAGCGCGGCATCGAGGTCCACCTGCTCCCCGCCGACACCACCATCGACCAGATCACCGCCCTGGAACCTGACGGAGTGTTCTTCTCCAACGGCCCGGGCGACCCGGCTGCCGCCGATCGCGAGGTCGCGCTGCTCGAAGAGGTGCTGGACGCCGGCCTGCCCTACTTCGGCATCTGCTTCGGCAACCAGATCTTCGGCCGTGCGCTCGGCTTCGGCACGTTCAAGCTCAAGTACGGCCACCGCGGCATCAACCAGCCGGTGATGGACCTGACCACCCGCAAGGTCGAGATCACCGCACAGAACCACGGCTTCGCCGTGGACGCCCCGCTGGAAGGATCGACGCCGACCCGCTGGGGAGACGCCAGGGTGTCCCACGTCTGCCTGAACGACAACGTGGTCGAGGGGCTGGAGTTGCGCTCGGCGGACGACCGCCTGGTGAGCTTCTCGGTCCAGTACCACCCCGAGGCCGCGGCCGGCCCGCACGACTCGGCGTACCTGTTCGACAGATTCATCGACGTCATGAGCGCGCGGTCGCGCGCGGAGGGGAACGCCTGATGCCGCGCCGCGCCGACATCTCCTCGATCCTGGTGATCGGGTCCGGCCCGATCGTGATCGGCCAGGCGTGCGAGTTCGACTACTCCGGGACGCAGGCCTGCCGGGTGCTGCGCGAGGAGGGGTTCCGGGTGGTCCTGGTGAACTCCAACCCGGCGACGATCATGACCGACCCGGAGTTCGCCGACGCCACGTACATCGAGCCGATCATGCCCGCGTACCTGGAGAAGGTGATCGCGGCCGAGCGTCCGGACGCCCTGCTCGCCACCCTGGGCGGGCAGACCGCGCTGAACGCGGCGGTCGCGCTGCACGAGTCCGGCGTCCTCGAGCGCTACGGCGTCGAACTGATCGGAGCCTCGATCGACGCGATCCAGGCCGGTGAGGACCGCGAGCGCTTCAAGGAGATCGTGACCGGCCTGGACGTCCCCGGCGTGGACGTCGGGGTCGCCCGCTCGGCGATCTGCCACACCATCGAACAGGTCGTCGCCGCGGCCGCCGAACTGGGCTATCCGGTCGTCGTCCGGCCGTCCTTCACGATGGGCGGGGTCGGTTCGGGGTTCGCCCACGACGAGGGCGAGCTCCGCAGGATCGCCGGTACCGGCCTGGCCGCCTCGCCGGTCACCGAGGTCCTGATCGAGGAGTCGATCCTCGGCTGGAAGGAGTACGAGCTCGAGGTGATGCGCGACAAAGCGGACAACGTCGTGATCGTGTGCTCCATCGAGAACCTCGACCCGATGGGCGTCCACACCGGGGACTCGATCACCGTCGCGCCCGCCATGACCCTTACCGACCGCGAGTACCAGAACCTGCGCGATGTCGGCATCGCTGTCATCCGCGCGGTCGGCGTCGACACCGGCGGCTGCAACATCCAGTTCGCTATCCATCCGGACAACGGCCGGATGATCGTGATCGAGATGAACCCGCGGGTGTCGCGTTCCTCCGCCCTGGCCTCGAAGGCGACGGGTTTCCCGATCGCCAAGATCGCCGCCAAGGTGGCCGTCGGGTACACCCTCGACGAGATCCCCAACGACATCACCGCCGAGACCCCTGCGTCCTTCGAGCCGAGCCTCGACTACGTGGTGGTGAAGGTGCCGCGGTTCGCGTTCGAGAAGTTCCCCACCGCGGACTCGACCCTCACCACCCACATGAAGTCGGTCGGCGAGGCGATGGCCATCGGGCGCAACTTCACCGAGGCGCTCGGCAAGGCGCTGCGCTCCCTCGAGGACGCCCGGGCGGGCTTCGACCTCTCGGGGCCGATCGACGCCAGCCTGGACGATCTGCTGGCCGCCGCCTCCCGCCCGCACGACGGCCGGCTCAAGCTGGTGATGAACGCCTTCCGGAAGGGGGCCACCGTCGCGCAGCTGCACGAGGCGACCCGGATCGACCCGTGGTTCCTCGACCAGATCCTGCTCATCCACGAGGTCGCGGTGATGGTGCACGAGGCCGACGCCCTTGACGAGCGGCTGCTCCGGCTGGCCAAGCGGCACGGCATCTCCGACGGGCAGATCGGCAGGCTGCGCAACCTCCCGCCGGACGTGGTGCGGGGGCTGCGCTGGGCGCTGGGGATCCGGCCGGTCTACAAGACCGTCGACACCTGCGCCGCCGAGTTCGCCGCCCGTACCCCGTACCACTACTCCAGCTACGACGAGGAGACCGAGGTCGAGCCCCGGACCAAGCCCGCCGTCCTGATCCTCGGCAGCGGCCCGAACCGGATCGGCCAGGGAATCGAGTTCGACTACTCCTGCGTCCACGCCACCCTCGCGCTGCGCGAGGCGGGCTACGAGACGGTGATGGTGAACTGCAACCCCGAGACCGTCTCGACCGACTACGACACCTCCGACCGGTTGTACTTCGAACCGCTCACCCTCGAGGACGTGCTGGAGGTGGTGCACGCCGAGACCCTCGCCGGACCGGTCGCCGGCGTGCTCGTCCAGCTGGGCGGCCAGACCCCGCTCAAGCTCGCCCAGGCGCTGAAGGACGCCGGGGTGCCGATCGTCGGCACCTCCCCGGAGGCGATCAACCTGGCCGAGGAGCGCGGTGCGTTCGGGCGGCTGCTGGCCGAGGCAGGGCTCACCGCGCCCGCCTACGGGATGGCCGAGTCGGCCGCGCAGGCGCTGGAGATCGCGCACTCGATCGGCTACCCGGTGCTGGTCCGGCCCAGCTACGTGCTCGGCGGCCGCGGCATGGAGATCGTCTACGACGACACCTCGCTCGCGTCCTACATCGAGCGCGCCACCGACATCACCCCCGCCCACCCGGTGCTGGTCGACCGCTTCCTCGACGACGCGATCGAGATCGACGTGGACGCGCTCTACGACGGCACCGACCTCTACCTCGGCGGCGTCATGGAGCACATCGAGGAGGCGGGCATCCACTCCGGCGACTCCGCCTGCTCGCTGCCCCCGATCACCCTCGGCGGAGAGGTCATCGACCTGATCCGCGACGCCACCGAGAAGATCGCCCGGGGAGTGGGCGTGCGGGGCCTGCTGAACATCCAGTTCGCCCTGCTGGGCGACGTGCTCTACGTCCTGGAGGCCAACCCCCGCGCCTCCCGTACCGTCCCGTTCGTCTCCAAGGCGACGGCCACCCCGCTGGCGAAGGCGGCCGCCCGGATCTCGCTGGGGGAGTCGATCGCCGACCTGCGTGCCGCCGGGTTGCTGCGCCAGGGGATCGACGGTGCCGCCACCGTCGAGTCCGCCCCGATCGCGGTCAAGGAGGCCGTGATGCCGTTCAACCGGTTCCGCACCACCGACGGCTCCTGGGTGGACACCCTGCTCGGGCCGGAGATGAAGTCGACCGGCGAGGTGATGGGCCTCGACCAGAGCTTCGGCACCGCCTTCGCCAAGAGCCAGGCCGGCTCCTACGGCGAGGTGCCCACCGGTGGCACGGTCTTCGTCTCGGTCGCCAACCGGGACAAGCGGCACGCCATCTTCCCGATCAAGAAGCTGGCCGACATGGGGTTCAAGGTCCTCGCGACCGCCGGCACCGCGCAGGTGCTGCGCCGCAACGACGTCGAGGTCACGGTGATCCGCAAGCACTCCCAGGGCCGCGGTCCGAACGGGGAGCCGACCATCGTCGAGGCGATCCTCGAGGGAAGCGTCGACCTGATCTTCAACACTCCGCACGGTCAGTCCCGCGACGGCTCCCCGCGCCGGGACGGCTGGGAGATCCGCTCGGCCGCGATCCTGGCCGACGTCCCGTGCATCACGACGGTTCAGGGACTCTCGGCGTGCGTCCAGGGCATCGAGGCGCTGCAGCGCCGCGAGGTCGGGGTGCGCTCGCTGCAGGAGTGGAGCGCGGACGTCCACGCCGAGCTGGCCGCGCGCTGATGGGCCTGCCCGCCGGCCTGCTCCAGGGCGGCTACGCCGGCCTGCTCCGGCCCCTGCTGTTCGCCGCCCACGGCGGTGACCCGGAGGCGATCCACGAGCAGCTGATCGGGATCCTGTCCGGGGTCGGGAGCAACCCGGCGCTGCGCGGGCTGCTGGGGCTGGTCGCGGCCGGCGGCGGCCGTCCGACCGAGGTGGCGGGCGTCCGGTTCCCCAACCGGGTCGGCCTGGCCGCGGGGATGGACAAGGA
>JAVHXR010000340.1 GCA_031119515.1 Propionicimonas sp. | reverse complement strand
AGTTCACCAGCCAGCCCAACCGGGTCGTGCCGGTGCCCGAGACCGCGATCCCGGCGTGGAACCCGTCGCTTCCCGGTGAGCACCGGCACGCCAACCACCTGTTCGGGCTGTACCCCGGCACCCTGATCACCCAGGACGACGACACGCTGATGGACGCCGCCAAGGTGAGCCTGATCAACCGCGGCTTCGAGGCGACCGGCTGGTCGAAGGCCTGGAAGCTGAACATGTGGGCCAGGACCGGAGACGCGGAGAACAGCTACAAGCTGCTCCAGTCGATGAACGCCGGGCACTTCGCCGGCATGCTGGAGAACCTGCTCGACTCCCACCCGCCGTTCCAGATCGACGGCAACTACGGCTACACCGCCGGCATGCAGGAAATGCTCATGCAGAGCCAGAACGGCTACCTTGAGTTCCTGCCCACGCTGCCGGAGGCCTGGGCGACCGGCAATGTCGAGGGCTTCGTGGCCCGGGGCAACTTCACCGTCGACATGAACTGGTCGGCCGGCACGGCCAACACCTTCAAGGTGGTGTCGAACCTCGGCAACCCCTTCACGGGACGGTACCCGGGGATCGCGAACGCGACCGTCACCGAGATGCGGCCGGACGGGAGCAACGCCCGGTCGGTCACCCCGACAGCGACGGGGGCCGACCAGATCAGCTTCCCGACCACGCAGAACAAGGTGTACGTGATCTCGTTCAACAAGGCCAACGGCAAGCTGCTCAGCGCGATCACCGCCGCGCAGTCGGTCGTCGGCACGATGTCGGACAGCTGGCTGAACGCTCCCAAGGCGCTGCTGGCCTCGGCGATCTCGGCCGCGCAGTCCGCGGCCGGCACGTCCGGGACCGACTTCACCACGGCGATCAACACCCTGAACAAGGCGGTGAACACCGCCAACGGGGCGATCGCGCTGTCGGTCGCAGCCCGGGAGGCCCAGGCGTTCCAGGAGGACCTGGCGGTGGGAGACCTCCCGTGGCAGTACGGCGAGGCCGAGAAGGCGTCCTACAACGAGGATGTCCAGTCAGCGGTCGGCGTCCTGCTCTGGGCGACCGGCAGCACCAAGGTGGATGAGTACCTGGCCGCGCAGCTGGCTCTGAAGACCAGGACCGACGAGGTGCGGGCGCGCACCGATGCGCTCGCCGTGTCGTTCTCCTGGGCCGCCAACAACGTGACGATGTCCGTCCCGTACCCGGAGGCGGAGGTCCGCTACACCCTCGACGGCTCGGAGCCGGGCAGGTACTCCAACATCTACCTTGCCCCGGTGGCGTTCAACAACGCCACCACGATCAGGGCCGCGCTGTTCCACGACGGTGAACGGATCAGCCCGGTCGCCGAGTACCTCTACCGCAACACGCCGGACAATGCGTTCCGGACGGCGACGGTCACCTCGTCGGCGGCCGGAGGCATCGTGGCCAGCGGGACGAACGGGCAGCCGGCCAGGGCCTACGACGGCAACACCGGCACCTCCCTGAACGGCGACAGTGGAAGCGGCAAGAACACGATCGACTTCAACCTGTCGCTCACCGTCGCCTTCGCCGAGCCCGTCACAGCGAGCTCGACGCGGGTGCTGCGTTCCACCGCCGCGACCGCCAACTACTGGATCAACAAGTTCCGGCTGGAGTACTCCAACGACGGCGGGACGACCTGGGAGACGGCCTACACCTACAACGGGCCCGACACCACGCCGACCGACTTCTACGCGACCTTCCCCGAGTTCACCGCCAGCATGGTGCGACTGCACGTGCTGGAAGGCTGGGCGGCCCGGATCGTGGAGTGGGAGCTCTACGACGTCACCGCCCCGCTGGTCACCGACAAGGCCGCACTGACCCAGGTCAGGGCGACCTACCAGGCCGCGGTGGACGCGGGCATCTACCCGGAGCCCGCGCAGTTGACGGCCTCGTTGAGCGAGCGGGAGGCCCGGTTCATCGACACGCTCGGCTACGCCGACGCCGTCCTGGCCAACCTTTACGCCGACCAGGCGACCGTCGACCACGCCACCAGCCTGGCGACGACGCTGGTGCCGGAGCTGGGACTCGAGCCCAAGCACGACGAGGCGGCGCTGATCTCGGCGATCACCGCGGCCGAGGCGTTGAAGGCCGACGACTACGACTCCGACGACAAGGTGGCGGACTTCGCCGCCGCGCTGGCCGGGGCCAGGGCGGCCCGCGATGACGACGACGCCCTGCAGGCACGGGTCGACCAGGCGCTCGCCCGGTTGCTGGACGCACAGGCCGCGATGGAGGCGACGGCGAAGAACTGGAGCTACCTGAACGGCATCGTGACGGCCGCCCAGGGGGTCGAGCAGGACATCACCGACGGGAAGTACCTCCAGGTGAACGTGCCGGCATTCCTCGACGCCCTCGATGCGGCGGTGGTGCTGCAGTCCAGGCCGAAGTCCAGGCAGTACGAGATCAACGCGGCGGCGGCAGCACTGCTGGTGAGCCTCGGCAAGCTCGTCACCCAGGACAAGGCCGACCTGCTCGCCACGGTGGAGGAGGCGACCGGCCTGTACGAGAAGGGGCTGGCCGTCGTCCTGACGCCGGACGAACTGGCCGGCTTCAATGCCGCCTACGAGGCCGCGACCGCGGTGCTCTACAACCCGAACGCGGGCAAGGCGCAGGCCGACGAGGCCCTGTCCACCCTCAAGCACGAGGTGGACGCGGCGAAGGCAGCGCTGGCGGCTGCCGAGGAGGCCGCGAAGAAGCCGGAGGCGACGGTCCTCCCGTCGATCGGTGGCGTCCCCGCGGTGGGGAGCACGCTGAAGGCGACCAGCGGCTCGTGGTCGGTGTCCGGTCTCACCTTCGCCTACCAGTGGCTGCGCAACGGCGCCGCGATCGCGGGGGCGACGAAGGCGAGCTACAAGGTGGTGTCGGCGGACGCGGGCAAGGACCTGTCGGTGCGGGTGACGGCATCGGTGGCCGGACGGGCCGACGGCACTGCGACCTCCGCGGCGGTCCGGGCCGGGAAGGCGTTGACCAAGACGCCGACCCCGACCATCTCGGGGACGGCGAAGGTCGGCAAGACGCTGACGGCGAAGGCCGGCAGCTGGGCACCCAGCAAGGTCACCCTGAAGTACCAGTGGCTGCGGGACGGCGCTCCGATCGCCAAGGCGACCAAGTCGACCTACAAGCTGGCCAAGGCCGACGCCGGCCGCAAGGTCAGCGTCCGCGTGACGGGGTCGAAGTCGGGCTACGCCAGCGTGGCCAGGACCTCCAAGGTCAAGGCGATCGCGAAGGTGAAGGCGACGCTGAAGCTGTCGGTGCCGTCGTCGGTCGCCAGGGGCAGGCAGGCGACGGTCAAGGTCAGTGTCTCCGCCGCGGTGGGCAACCCCACCGGCTCGGTGAGGGTGACGGTGGGCGGCAAGTCGGTCACCGCGTCCCTGGCGGCTGCCGGCAGGGGGCAGGTCTCGCTCGCCTTGCCGGCACTGACGAAGAAGGGCAGCTACAAGGTGAAGGCGACCTTCACCCCGAGCGGGGCGACAGCGACCTCCACCGCGAAGTCGAGCCCGGCCAGCAAGACCCTCAAGGTCAGCTGACCGCTCCTGGGGAGGGCCGCCGGATCGGATGATCCGGCGGCCCTCCGCCTCACTCCGGGCTGGGCGGCCCTCCGCCTCACTCCGGGCTGG
>JAVHXR010000025.1:1422-14520 GCA_031119515.1 Propionicimonas sp. | reverse complement strand
CCGTACGCTCGGTGACGCCGAGCCGGTCGGCCAGTTCCGCACCCGGCCAGTGCCGGTGCACCTGCAACAGGTTGAGCAGGGCGAGCGCCCGTCCGGTGGTGTCAGACATACTGCAAGTCTGCTCGCCAACCCGGACGGAAGCTGTCCGCAATGGTTCGTAGGGTCGGGGCATGACCACCCACCCGATCATCGAGACCCATGGTCTCACCAAGCACTTCTCGGTGAAGAAGAAGACCGTCGAGGCGGTCACCGACCTCACCTTCCAGGTCGCTCCCGGAGAGCTCGTCGCCTTCCTCGGCCCGAACGGCGCCGGCAAGACCACCAGCCTGCGGATGCTCACCACCCTCATCCCGCCCACCTCCGGCACGGCGAAGGTGGTGGGGCACGACATCGCCGGTGAGCCGGCCGCGGTGCGAGCCAGGATCGGCTACGTCGGGCAGCTCACCTCCGGAAGCTACGCCCAGCGGGCCCGCGACGAACTGGTCTACCAGGGACTGTTCTACGGGCTGGGCCGGGCGGCGGCGACCCGGCGGGCCGACGAGCTGGTCGAGTCCCTCGACCTGGCCGGCTTCGCCGCCCGGCCGGTCCAGCAGCTCAGCGGCGGCCAGAAGCGGCGGCTCGACGTCGCACTCGGGCTGGTGCACGCACCGACCCTGCTCTTCCTGGACGAGCCGTCCACGGGGCTCGATCCGCAGAGCCGGGCGAACCTGTGGCAGCACATCCTCGACCTGCGCGCCAGCCACGGCACCACGGTGTTCCTCACCACCCACTACCTGGAGGAGGCCGACCGGTACGCCGAGCGGGTGATGGTGATGGATCGAGGACGGGTGATCGCCGACGACACCGCCACCCGCCTGAAGGCCGACCTGGCCGGGGACCAGCTGACCTTCGGTTTCGCCACCCCGGCCGAAGCCGACCAGGCGGCCGGCGTGGTCGGAAGGCTGACGCCCGAGCCGGTCCGGCGCGAGGGCGAGCGGGAGGTCGTCCTCACCGCCCCGGGCGGCGACACCCTGCTCCCGGCCGCGCTCCGCGCGCTCGACGCCGCCGGCCTCCAGGCCGTCCGCGCCACCGGGGTCCCGCCGACCCTGGACGACGTCTTCCTCGCGCTCACCGGCCGAAGCCTGCGCGAGGCCGACCAACCCGACGCCGACGAACCGGCGGCCGAACTCGAAGGAGCCACCCGATGAGCGCCACCCCGACGATGCCCCCGGCGACCGCCGTCCGCCCGAGCCTGCCGCGCAACACCTGGCACGTCCTCACCCGGGAACTCAGGCCGGTGGTGCGCGACCCGTTCACCCTGATCTTCTCGCTGTTCCAGCCGCTGGTGTTCCTCGGGCTCTTCGGGCCGCTGCTGGTCGGCCAGTCCGGGGCGCCAGCTGGGGAGACCCTGCAGTGGTTCGTCCCCGGCGTGCTGGTGATGATCGTGCTGTTCGGCACGGGTGCGACCGGCGCCAACCTGCAGTACGAGATCATGACCGGATCCCACGAACGCACCCTGGTGGCTCCGCTGGCCCGCTCCTCACTGCTCGTCGGGCGCGCGCTCAAGGAGGTGGCCCCGATCGTCGTCCAGTCGCTGGTGATCGCATTGATCGCCTGGCCGTTCGGGTTCCAGCTGAACCTTCCCGGGCTGGCCATCGGGCTGGTGCTGCTGGCGGTCTTCGGGGTGGGGCTCGGCTCGCTGTCCTACGCCCTCGCCCTGGCCACCAAGGACCGCGAGTGGCTGTTCTGGGGAGTCCAGCAGGCCCTGATCTTCCCGCTGATGATCCTGTCCGGGATGCTGCTGCCGCTGGATGCCGGACCGGCCTGGATGCGCGCCGTCGCCTCGGTCAACCCGGTGAACTGGGTGGTCCAGGCCGAGCGGGCGCTGCTCGCCGGCGACCTGGCCAACCCCGTTGTCGCCTGGGGCTGGCTGTCGGCCCTCGGGTTGGCAGCGGTCGGGCTGTGGGTCGGCATCCGGTCGATCCGCAGGAGCAACTGAGGCGCGGGCGACCCCGGGCCCGGGACGCCGTCGCGGTGCCGTCGCACCGCTGCGGCCCCCGGGACCGGATTCGGTGTGGCTCAGCCGAAGGTCGCCCGGGCTTCGCCCAGCCAACCCGGCAGGTCGGGGGCGTTGAACAGGCTGGTGCCGCTGACCGCCCAGGTCGCCCCCGCCTCGCGCAGCCCGGGCAGCTGCGAGCCCCTCACCCCGCCGTCCGCCCCCACCATCGGGTGGCAGCCGCGCCCGGCCAGTGCACGGACCCGGTCGAGGGTGCCGGGGCGGAACTCCGCGCCGGCGTCCCCGGGCTGCACCGACATCACCAGCACGGGGAACCCGCCGCGCGGCACCACCGCGAGGTCGGTGCCGGGCGAGACGGCCAGCGCCCCGACGGCTCCGGCAGCCTCGATCCGGCGCAGCGCGACGCTCCAGTCGGCGATCTCCACCGGCACCACCACCAGGTCGCACAGCTCCGCCCAGGCGACCAGCTCCGGACCCGGGTCGCGCATCATCAGGTGTGCCTCCGAGCCGACGGCGAGACCGTCGGCCAGCCCGGCCGCGGTGTCGGGCGAGAACCCCCCCGCCACCGCGAACACCCCGTCGGTGGCGTCCCAGTGGACGTGCCCCAGGCCGCCCGCCACGGCGGTTGCCAGTCGCTCCCGCTGCTGCGGGGTTGGCACCGACCACAGCGAGCCGGCTAGGCGGGCCACGGCGCCTCGTCGCGGTCCCTGACGAACGCGGGCAGGGCAAGGATCGCCTCGGCGAGTTCCGCGTCCACCACCAGTTCGGACAGGACGTCGGCCCGGCGCAGCGCCAGGATCGCCTCGGCCTTGCTCGGGTCGGAGGCGACCGCGATCACCCGCGGCACCCTGCGGAGCTGCTGGGGCGAGATCGACAGGATGTGGTCGCGCGACAGCTGACGGTAGGCGAGGCCGCCGTCGGCGGCGTAGGTCAGCCCGCAGGCCTCCGCGACCGCCCCGCTGGACAGCAGCTCCTCGCGCACGGCGGGCGGGAGCATCGGCAGCAGCCGGGAGGTGGTCGACCCGTCGCCGGTGTCGTTGAGTGAGCCGACCGCGACCACGGCCGTGGTCAGGGTGTCGAAGCTGTCCAGTACGTCCTTGATGTCGGGCTGGCTGCGGATCGCCTGCACGCCATCGGCGTCGCTGATGTAGAGCGGGGCCATGATCGCCTTGGCGTTGTTCCCGCCGATCAGCGACGCCTTCAGTGCGAGCTCGACCGGGCTCTGGCTCAGGCTGGGGCCGACGGCGCCGTTGAGCTGCAGGATCTGGACGCTCGGGAGGTGGTCGATGCTCTCGATCATGTGGGTGAGGGTCCGCCCCCAGGCGAGTCCGAGGGTCTCGCCGCGGGTGACGGTGTTCGCCAGCACCTTGCCGGCGTGGGTGCCGACGATCCGGCGGATCTCCTCGACGGTGCCGTAGGCCTCGACGGCCACCGCCGCATCGAGGGCGAGGTGACGGGCGAGCTGCCGCGAGAGCGCCTCGTCCGGTTCGCCCCCGTGCTCCAGGGTGATCCTCACCAGCCCCGACTCCCGTGCCTCCTGCAGCAGCCGGGCGACCTTGAACCGGCTGATCCCGAGCCGGTCGCTGATCTCGACCTTCGACTCGTCCGCGAGGTCGTAGCGACGCGCGATCTCCAGCATCTGCCGGGCCCTGGCCCGCTGCGCTGCCGACTTGGTGCTCATATGAGCAGCATATCGTGCCTGATGGTCTCATTTCTACAACATCTGTTGCATTTCTCGAATCGATCGGCTTAGGTTGGGGTCGCGGACAGCACCCTCGGCGAAGAGGAGAGAGCATGGGGAAACGTCGTCGGCTCCCGGATGAGATCGGCATCCTTGGCGTCCTGGTCCTGGTGGCGGTGGTGATGTCACTGCTCTCGCCGGGCTTCGCCACCTTGAGCAATGTGCAGATCCTGATGCTCAACGGCACCGTGGTGGCGTTCCTCGCGCTGGGCCAGACCCTGGTGCTGCTGACCGGCGGCATCGACCTCTCGGTGGGCTCGAACATCGCCCTCACCGGCATGCTGGCTGCGCTCTCGATGCAGGCCGGCGCCCCCTGGTGGCTGGCCGCCGTCGTGGCCGTCGCCGCCGGTCTCGCGGTGGGCCTGGTCAACGGCAGCATCATCCACTTCGTCAAGCTGCCGCCGTTCATCGTCACCTTCTCGACCTTCGGGATCGCCGCGGCGATCCCGCAGATCCTGACCGGCGCCCGTTCGGTGACGGTCGTCGACCCGAACTTCGCGATCTTCGGGCGGGGCACCTACTTCGGCATCCCGATCCCGGTGATCATGCTCGCCGTCGCGGCGATCCTGCTGACGGTGCTGCTGAACCAGACCCCCAGCGGCGTGCACATCTACGCCGTCGGCGGCAACGCCGACGCCAGCCGGCTGGCCGGGGTGAACATCGGGCGGAAGATCCTCACCGTGTACGCCATCTCCGGGGTGTGCGCGGGGCTCGGCGGCATCATCACCACCAGCCGCCTGATGGTCGGCTACCCGACCGCCGGCTCCGGCAACGAGCAGTTCTACAGCATCGCCTCGGCGGTGGTCGGCGGCGTCAGCCTGTTCGGCGGCGTCGGCACGATCCTCGGCGCGCTGCTCGGCGCGCTGCTGATCGCGACCGTCTCCAACGGAATGAACGTGATCGGCGTCGACAGCTTCTGGCAGCCGCTGGTGATCGGCGTGATCATCCTCCTCGGCGTCAGCCTGGACGCCGTCCGGCGCCGGGTGACCGTCTCGGAGGGGTTGCGACACCTGTTCGCGAACAAGAGCCCGGGGGAGGGCGAACCACCCCCACCAACCGCAAGTCAGCAGGACAGCGCTGGGCGTATCCCAGTCCCGACAAAGGAGTAGGAGCAGACATGCTGAAGAAGATGAGGACACCGGCCCTGGCGCTCGCCATCGGTGTCATGACCGTCGCCGCCGGTTGTGCGGGCCTGGACGCCGGCACGGGGGCGCAGAGCCCGACCGCGACCGGGTCCGCGGCCAGCGTGATCCCCGCCGCGTGCTCGGAGGCGAACCCCTACCTGGCGGTGGCGTTGCCGAACCTCACGAACCCGTACTACGTCGCCATGAAGCAGGGCTTCGAGGACGAGGGGAAGAAGGCAGGGTTCAACGTCGAGGTCCAGGTGGCCGGCGACGACGACGCCAACCAGCTCGCCCAGGTCCAGACCATGTTGCAGAAGAAGCCGTGCGCGCTGGCCCTCAACGCCGTGAAGTCCGAGCCGGCCGCTGCGATCGTGCGGGAGGCGAACAACGCCGGGGTGCCCGTCTTCACCGTCAACGTCACCCTCGACGCCGACGCGTTGAAGGCGCAGAACGCCACCATCATCCAGTACCTCGGGGCCGACAACGCCGCCGGCGGCCAGCAGACGGCCGAGCAGGTGCTGAAGGACCTCGGTGCGGATGCCGAACTCCGGATCGGCTTCGTGTCGGAGCCCGACGAGGTGCCGGTCGTGGTGCGTGACCAGGGCTTCACCGACGCCATCAAGGCGAACCCGAACGCAACCGTGGTCGCCACCGTCGACGGCAACGTCAAGCCGGACGACTCGCTGCGGGTCACCTCGGAGATGATGCAGGGCAACCCGGACATCAACGTCATCTTCGCCTCGACCGGACCGGCCGCCTACGGCGCGATCCAGGCGACCGAGGGCATGGACGTGAAGGTGTACGGCTTCTGCGCCGCCGAGGAGCCGTTGACAGACTCCTACCCGGCCTGTGTCGCCCAGGAGCCCGAGGACTACGGACGTCGCGTCGTCCAGCAGATCGTCACCTTCGCCGACGGCGGCAGCGTGGAGGCCGAGATCCTCCGTCCGCTGAAGCTGTTCCTCAAGCCCGAGGTCCCCGGCCCCGGCTTCGTCGGCTGACAGCGAGCGGCTGCCGCAGGAAGAACGAGAGGAGGTGCTGTGAACGATCAGGTGCTGAGGGCAGTGGGGATCCGCAAGCTGTTCGCGGGCGTCCCCGCCCTCGACGGCGTGGACCTCACCGTCACCCCCGGCCGGGTGACCGGGCTGGTGGGGCACAACGGCGCGGGCAAGTCGACGCTGCTGAAGGTGCTCTCCGGCGCGTACACCCCCGACGGCGGGGAACTCCTGATCGGTGACCAGCACGTCAGCTTCGCCACCCCTGCGGCAGCCATCGACGCCGGCATCTCGACGGTCTACCAGGAGTTGTCGCTGCTGTCGAACCTGACGGTCACCGAGAACACGTTCCTGGGACGGGAACTCCGCTCCCGGGGAGTGCTCGCCAAACGGGCGATGCGCCGGACCACCCAGGAACTGATCGAACGGTTCGGGATCGAGGCGCGGGCCGGCCGCAAGGTCGGCGAGTACCCGGTCGCGACCCGGCAGTTGCTCGAGATCGCGATCGCGACCTCCCGCAACGCCCGGTTCCTGCTGCTGGACGAGCCGACCACCAGCCTGGAGGGCGAGCAGGTCGAGTCCCTGCTGGCGGTGGTCAAGCACCTGGCCACCGAGGAGGGGCTCGGCATCGTCTTCATCAACCACAAGCTGGACGAGCTGTTCGAGGTCTCCGACGAAGTGGTGGCGCTGGTAGACGGCCGGGTTCAGATCCAGGGCCCGACCGACAGGGTGAACCGGCGCGAGGTGATCCGCGCGATCGCCGGCGCCGACCTCGACGAGGCCGAGGACGACCTGTCCGGGGCCGCAGAGCTCGCGGCGTCCGCCACCGACGGCGTCGCCGGCGGGATCGCGATCGAGGTCGACCACCTGCGCACCAACGAACTCGACGACGTCTCGCTGGTGGCCCGCGAGGGCAGGGTGCTCGGCATCTACGGCCTGGTGGGATCGGGCCGGACGGAGTTCCTGCGCACCCTGGTCGGCCTGTACAGGCTGGAGTCGGGATCGATCCGGCTTTTCGGCGAGCCGTTCCAGCCGAAGGGCCCTGCCGAGGCACAGGCCAGGGGGGTGGTCTACCTGACCGAGGAGCGCAAGGTGGACGGCATCGTCCCCGGTCTGAACTCGCTGACCAACGTGGCGCTGCCGGTGCTGCGCCAGCATGCCCGGTTCGGGCTGCTCGACCGGCGCGGGATGCGCGCCCAGGCCTCGGAGCTGCTGTCGAAGCTGGGCATCCGCGGCGACGTCACCGCACCCGTCGTCCAGCTGTCCGGCGGAAACCAGCAGAAGGTGCTGCTCGCGCGTGCGATCGCCCAGCAGCCGAAGGTGTTGCTGCTGGACGAGCCGACGAAGGGTGTGGACCTCGGCGTCAAGGCGGAGATCCACGCGCTGCTGCGCCAGCTCGCCCACCACAGCGGCCTCGCCGTGATCGTGGTCTCCAGCGAGGAGGAGGAGGTGCTCGAGGTCGCCGACGACGTCGTCACCTTCGCCGCCGGCAGCTGCACCGGCACCACCGTCCCGGCGGCGAACCTGACCGTCACAGAACTCCGGCACGCCGCCTGGGACGCAGCCTGACCACCGTCACCGACCAGAGGAAACAATGACCGACCAACCCATCCTTGCCGCCGCCGCCGAGCGAATCGAGCTCGAGGCGCAGGCCGTCCGCAGCGTCGTCGAGGTGTTCGACGACAGCACGCCTGCGATCATCGACGCGATGCTGAACTGCACCGGCAAGGTGTTCGTGACCGGCTCCGGCACGTCCGGCAGTATCGCCCGGCGGATGGCTCACCTGTTCTCCGTCAGCGGCACGCCGTCGGTCTTCGTCCAGCCCTCGGACGCGCTGCACGGCACGATGGGGGCGCTGCGCGGCAACGACCTGCTGGTCGCGATCTCGAAGGGCGGCAGCTCGGACGAGATCAACACCCTCGCCCGCCGCGCCCAGGAGCGGGGCGTCCGGGTGATCGCGCTCACCAGCGACCGCGGCGCCGACCTGGCCGCCCTCGCCGACTACGTGCAGTACTTCGAGGTCCCCGACCAGGTTGACCCGGGCAACGTGATTGCGATGGGCTCGACCCTGATGCACGCGGTCTGGGGTGACTGCGTCGCCGTGATGCTGATGCGGATGCGGGGGTACACGTGGTCGGACGTCATCTTCACCCACCCGCTCGGCGCGGTCGGCAAGCGGGAGGGCCTGCCCACCGAGCTGGAGGCCCTGCCGGCCCCCGGCGGCGACCTGTAGCCGGCCGGGGCGGGCATGCCTGAGATCGTCGCGGGAGTCGACAGCTCGACCCAGTCCTGCACCGTCGAGTTGCGGGACGCCGGCAGCGGCGCGCTGCTCGGCACCGGCAACGCCAAGCACCCGCCCACCTATCCGCCGGTCAGCGAGCAGCGCACCGGTGACTGGTGGCGCGCGTTCGGCGAGGCCCTCGCCCGGGCTGTCGCCGCCGCCGGCGTGGACGCCCGCGACATCCGCGCGGTCAGCGTCGGAGCTCAGTGTCACGGCCTGGTCGGGCTGGACCGCGACGGGACGCCGGTGCGTCCGGTCAAGCTCTGGAACGACACCACGGCCGGCGACGACGTCCGGCGCCTGCTCCGGGAGCGTCCCCAGGAGTCCTGGGTCTCGGAGGTGCTGCTGCCGCTGAACCCCGCGCTGACGATCGCGAAACTGGCCTGGGTCGCGACCCACGAGCCGGAGAACCTGGCCAGGATCCGCCGGCTGATGGTGCCTGCCGACTGGCTGGTCTTCGCCCTCACCGGCGAGCACGTCACCGATCGCTCGAACGCCTCGGGCACGGGCTACTACAGCGCACACGAGGCGCGCTGGCGTGCCGACCTGCTGGGTCGCCACGTCAGCGACGCGGTGGACTGGGACTCGCTCCTCCCCCGCGTCCTCGGGCCGCAGGAGGCGGCCGGCACCGTCCTGCCCGCGGTGGCGGAGGAGCTCGGGCTCTCCGCCGGGGTCGTGGTCGGCCCGGGCGGCGGCGACCAGCACCTCGCGGCCGTCGGGATCGGGTTGCGGGAGGGCGAGGTGGCCTTCAGCCTCGGCACCTCCGGGGTGGTGCTCACCCCGGCCGGCCTGCCCGCGGGGCCCCGGAACTGGACGGTGGACTACGTCTGCGACACCACGGGCGGCTACCTGCCGCTGGTCTGCACCCTGAACTGCACGAAGGTGACCGACCGGTTCGCCTACTTCCTCGGGGTCGACCTGCCGGAGCTGGACGAGCTGGCCCTGTCGGTGCGGGAGCCGGCCGGGCCGGTGCTGCTGCCGTACCTGGACGGCGAGCGGACGCCGATGCGTCCCGGCGCCACCGGAACCCTCGCCGGGCTGCGCAGTGACAGCACCCGCGAGGAGCTGGCGCGGGCGGCCTACGACGGCGTGGTGCAGGGGCTGGTGCGCGGCGCCGCCACGCTGCAGGAACTGGCCGGCCGGCCGATCACCGACCGTGTGGTCGCGATCGGCGGGGGGGCGCGGTCCCGCGCCTACCGCCAGCTCATCGCCGACAGGTGTGGCGCGGCGGTGGTGACCCTCGACGCCCCCGAGGCGACCGCGAGGGGCGCCGGCATCCAGGCCGCGGCGGTGCTCCACGGTGCCACAGTGGCCGACGTCCGGGACGCCTGGTCGCCGGCGGTGGCGAGCACGACGGAGCCTCGCGTCCCCGGCCCGCTGGGGCTCGACCCCGGGTTCGCCGAGCTGAGCGATCGCATCGACGACTGGTACTTCGGCCGCTGACGGCAGCGGACGTCACCCGCGTGGCAGCGCCCGCTGGTGCAGCGGCGTGCCGTCCCGCACGGCCGGCGCGAACCGGATCGGGCTATCGCAGGATCTCGCGGGCGAAGCCGACGAAGTGGGCGCCCTGCCACTCCAGGCTGCCGGTGTCGCCGGGAGTCAGCAGGCCCGACTCGGGGCCGGACGCCTCGAGCTCGATCCGGTTGCCGTCGGGGAACTGGAAGGTGACGTAGTAGTGCTGGACAGCGCGGGTCTCGCCGCCGCCGCTGATCTCGCTCCGCTTGTCGACGACGCGGGCGTCGGCGCGCAGCCGCGGAGCGCGCGGGTCGGGCCGGTTGCGGGAGGCGCCGCGCACCATCGCGAGGATGAAGAAGACGACCACCAGGGCGAACGCCAGCATCCCGAACATCATCAGCAGCCCGAACATCATGCTCACCCGGCCAGCGTACTGAGCGCTCCGGTGCGGCTGGTGCCGGCTCGTTCGGGCAGTGGTGGGGCCCGGCATGAGGCGGGCCCCGGGAAGTATGAGTTCCCGGGGCCCTGGGCGACGACGGAGCGATGAACCCCCGCGTCTGCCAGGAGACTCCCGCCGGGCCACGAACCCCATCACTGGTTCGCCCCGCCGGGCCGAAACCCCGCGGAAAGCCCGACATCCTTCTCTCGGCTACCGGGCCGCCGGAGCGACCCGATGGGATATTTCTAGTGGCCGGCGGCCGTGGCTCACAAGAGGTCGCGAAGGCGTCTTTTCGATCAGCCGGGGAATTCGGCGTGTCGTCGGCGTGTCGTGTGACAGCCGGGACGGCTGGGTCGATTCACCCCAACGATCGTCTCGAATGGTGAGACGGGGTGTAGGGGCCCGCACCGAGATCGCCACCGTCCCCGCCGCGGCCGCTCACGGTCCGGCGGCGGCGAGAACCGGTCACGCCCGGTCCGGCGACCCTGGTGCGCGCGCCTCAGGACTCCGGACGGGGGCGGGTGAACTCCTCGCTCTGCCGGGTCTCGCCGTCGACCTCGAGCGTCATCCCGCCGGGACTCCGCACGAACCCCAGGCGCAGGTAGAGCTCCCGGGCGACGGTGTTCTGGGTGAAGACGCCGAGTTCGGTGGCGTCGATCGAGGCGTCGGCGTCGGTGCGGGCGAGCAGGAGCTCCATCACCGCGCGACCCCAGCCCTCCCCGCGCCGGGCCGGATCCACCAGGACCCGGCCGATGCGCTGCAGGCGCCCGTCCTCCTTGGCGAACAGCGAGCCGCTGGCGACCACCCGTCCCTCCCGGTCGGCGAGTACGAACACCTGCCAGGCGGGGTCGGCGTCGATCGCGACGATGTCGGCGCCGGTCAGCGGGAACGGGAACCACGGACCGCCGGCCATGGTCGCCTCGGCGCGGGAGTGGACCCAGGAGGCGACCACTTCGGCAGACTCGGGGGTGAGGGGCAGCAACTGCGCCATGCGGCATGCTAACCCGCTGCCGCAGTAGTGCCCATGACAGCCGGTGCCGGCCAGGGACAGGATGGTCCGGTGAGCCATGACGAGTACGAGGACCCGCTGCACGCCGCGCGGGCGCACGCGATGGACTGGCTGGACTCCCTGCCCGAGCGGCGGATCCAGCCGGAGTTGGCGATCGAGGCGGTCAAGGACCGGCTCGGCCGGGATCTCCCCGTGGCCGGCGACGACGCGACCCGGGTCGTCCACCACCTCGCGGAGGCGGTGGAGCCCGGCCTGATCGCGATGCAGTCTCCCCGGTTCTACGGCTTCGTGATCGGGGGCACGTACCCCGCCGCGCTGGCCGCCGACTGGCTGGTGTCGGCCTGGGACCAGAACGCCGGTTCGCGGCAGGCCACCCCTGGTGTCGTGGCCGCCGAGGAACTGGCTGGCGACTGGCTGCTGTCGCTGCTCGGGCTTCCGGCGGAGGCGGGGGTCGGCTTCAGCACCGGGGCGACCACCGCCAACCTGTCGGGCCTGCTCGCCGCCCGGAGCGCGGTGCTTCGCCGGCTGGGCTGGGACGTCGAGCGGGACGGCCTCGCGGGCGGTCCTCCGATCACCTTCCTGGCCGGCGACTCGGTCCACTCCTCGATCCTGTCCGCGGGACAGCTGGCCGGTCTCGGCCGGCCGCGGACGGTGGGCGCCGACCCGCAGGGCCGGATCTCGCTGCCGGGCCTGGACGCCGCGCTCGCCGCGGCGACGGGGCCGGTGGTCGTCGCCCTGCAGGCCGGCGACGTCCACTCCGGGTGCTTCGACGACTTCGCCAGTGCGATCCCGCTGGCCAGGGCGGCGGGGGCCTGGGTGCATGTCGACGGCGCCTTTGGGCTGTGGGCAGGGGCCAGCCCGGCGTTGCGCCACCTAGTCGAGGGCTACGAGCTCGCCGACTCCTGGGCGACCGATGCCCACAAGACCCTCAACGTCCCCTACGACTGCGGGGTCGCGATCGTGCGCGACCCGTCCGACATGCTGGCGGCGCTCGGGACCCAGGCCGCGTACCTCCCGGTGCGCGCCGGCGTCCTCGAACCGTTCGATCGGGCGGTCGAGCTGTCCCGGCGGGCGCGGGGCGTACCGGTGTGGGCGGCGTTGCGGGCGCTCGGCAGGGACGGCGTGGCCGGCCTGGTGGATGGGCTGGTCGCCGCCGCCAGGGGTCTGGCCGCCGGTTTCACGGCGATCCCGGGGCTGCAGGTGGTCAACGACGTGGTGTTCACCCAGGTCTGCCTGGCCGCCGTCGATGACGCGACGACGACGGCGTTGGGTGACTGGCTGCGCGCCGACAGCACCGCGTGGCCGTCCAACTCGACCTGGCAGGGGCGCCAGGTGGTGAGGTTCTCGGTGAGCAACCGCGGCACGGACGCCGCCCAGGTCGCCCGGACTGTCGACGCGGTCGCCCGGGCCGCGGCCGCCCTCGGCATCTCCTGACCTCGGTTCGCGGGGACGGTTCCGAAACCGGTTCACGGGGACGGTTCCGAGGCCGGTTCGCCGGGGACGGTTCGCGGGGACGGTTCCGAGGCCGGTTCACGGGGACGGTTCCGAGGCCGGTTCACGGGGGACAGACCCGGCGGCTACGCCACCGAGAAGCCCGCCCGCAGCAGCGCCTCCTCGCGGGACGACGGGCCCACTCGAAGCTCGAAGTCGCCCGCCTCGACCACCCGGCCGCCGGCCGCGTCCACGATCGTGCACTCCGACACCGCGAGGTCGATTGTCACCACCTCGGACTGCCCGGGTGCGAGATCCACCTGCCGGTAGGCCTTCAGCTCCTTGTCCGCCCAGCTCACCGAGGTGACGCAGTCGCTGACGTACACCTGGACGGTCTCGCGGACCGCCCGCGGGCCGGTGTTGGTCACCCGCACCTCGGCCCGAAGGACGTCGGAGCGGGCGAGGACGGGGTGAGCGGTCGGCTGCAGCGGTTCGCCGGCGGGATCGAGCCGGGAGTGTCCCCGGTGAACCGGTTCTGGAACCGTCCCCGGTGAACCGGGCTCGGAACCGTCCCCGTGAACCGGTTCTGGAACCGTCCCCGGTGAACCGGGCTCGGAACCGTCCCCGTGA
>JAVHXR010000025.1:390-1322 GCA_031119515.1 Propionicimonas sp. | reverse complement strand
ACCGGGGGGGTGGTGGCATCGGGCGGGGTGAGGATGTGGAGGTCGGAGTACTCCACGGTGGTGTAGGACAGTCCCTCGCCGAAGGCGAAGGCCGGGGACTGGGTCAGGTCGGCGTAGCGGTCGCCGTGCTGGCCGCGGACCTGGTTGTAGTAGGTGGGCTGCTGGCCGACGTGCCGGGCGAACGAGATCGGCAGCCGCCCGCTCGGCTCGATCCGGCCGAGCAGGAGCTCTGCGATCGCGCGGCCGCCCTCCATCCCGGGGTTCGCCACCCACACCAGCGCCGCGGCGTCGGCGACAACGGACGGCAGCACCAGCGGCTTGGACGCCAGCAACACCACCACCAGCGGCGTGCCGGTCGAAGCGAGCGCCTCCAGGAGGGCGACCTGGCCGCCGAGCAGCTCCAGCGTGGCGGTCGAGCGGCCCTCGCCGACCAGCTCGATCCGGTCACCGACGACGACGACCGCCACGTCGGCGGCCGCCGCGGCGGCCACCGCCTCGCCGATCAGGTCGGCGTCCGGCGGGCACGGCGTCACCAGCGGGGGACGGGGCTGGCCGTCGGGCATGAGCTCACCCGCCGGGTCCGGCTCGAGGGTGAGGATGTCGGCTCCGCGGGTGTGGGTGACAGTCCAGTCCGGAGGAACCAGCCCGCGCAGGCCGTCGAGCACCGTGGTGATCTGCTCGCGGGGCTGGCCCTGGGGCAGCCAGTCGGCCTGGCCGGAGGACCCCGCCCAGTCGCCCAGCTGGGTCTGGGCGTCGTCGGCGAGCGGCCCGACCACCGCGACCGTCCGCGCCCGCCCGTCGACGGGCAGCGGCAGGACGCCGTCGTTGCGCAGCAGCACCAGCGAACGCCGGGCCACCTCGAGGTTGAGCGCGGTGTGCGCCGCCGCGCCGATCTCGACCCGCTGCCGGGCGATGTCGGGATGGCGGGGATC
>JAVHXR010000025.1:0-380 GCA_031119515.1 Propionicimonas sp. | reverse complement strand
GCTGATATCCACTGAACCGCCATGTGCTTCGGCCAGCGCGCGCACGACGGCCAGGCCAAGACCGGACCCTTCACTACGAGTCTGTCCGCGCCGGAAACGGCGGAACAGCTGCCGGGCGATGTCGGGATGGCGGGGATCCTCGAACAGCCCCAGCTCGAACTTCAGCCGGAGGATCCGTGCCACCGCCGCGTCCAGGTCGGACTCGGCCAGCAGCCCCCGCTCGATCGCCTCCAGCGCGCCGCCGAAGAACTCGGGGGTGTTCATGATCATGTCGTTGCCGGCCTTCACCGCGGCCGCGGCGGCGTGGGCGTAGTCGGGCTGGATCCGCTGCTCCCAGACCATCCGGCCGACGTTGTCCCAGTCGGTGACGAGCGTGCCGG